>JAHFDK010000499.1 GCA_023249095.1 Candidatus Rokuibacteriota bacterium
CGGCCTGCTCGTCGACGCCGAGTGGACCCACCGCGAACAGCGCAAGCTCCAGCGCCGGCTGCACGCCGCCAACCTGCGCCGCCAGGCCTCGCTGGAGGACATCGACTGGCACAGCCCGCGCCGCGGGCTCGACAAGGCCCAGGTCCAGGCCCTCGCCACGTGCGCCTGGATCGCGCAACACCGCAACCTCTTCCTCATCGGGCCCACCGGCCTCGGCAAGTCGTGGCTCGCCGAGGCCTTCGCCGAGCGCGCCTGCCGCTCCGGCTACTCCGCCTACTGCGCGCGGGCCGCCCGCCTCTTTCACGAGCTCCACGTCGCGCGTGGCGACGGCTCCTACACGCGCCTGCTCGCCCGGCTGGCCAAGACCGAGCTGCTCGTGATCGACGACTGGGGCCTCGCGCCCCTCACCACGCCCGAGCGCCACGACTTGCTCGAGGTCCTCGAGGATCGCGCCGAGCGCGCCTCGACGCTCATCACCAGTCAGCTCCCTGTTAAGGCCTGGCACGACGTGATCGGCGAGCCCACCCTCGCCGACGCCATCTGCGACCGGCTCATCCACACCGCCCACGTCATCGAGCTCCACGGGCCCTCGATGCGGGAGGTCCGCGCCAAGGCGCAGCGCCCCGACAGCGAGGCCGCCGACTCGGCCGTCTCTTCGCTCACCAAGCCGTCGGCACCGCGAAAGCGGGATTGAAGGCCGGAGGCATCGGGAAGGGCGATCGCGCATTCGGCTCAGGAGCGACGATCTCCTGGCGGGGGGGCTACCGGAGTACCCCCCGCGACGAAGCCCGGGCCGACCCCTGAGACGGCGACCTCACTTGCCAGGAAGGAGGAGACCGGAGAGAATCGCGCGCGTCGCTTCGCTCCGACGAGCGATCAGCGATCACGATCCCCGGAACGCGTGATCACGATCCTCCGGACTGAGCGATCACGATCGCCGGAATCCGCACTAGAACTGGTCTGACCCGTGACGTAGGCATTGCCGGCCGTGTCCACGGCGATGCTGAAGACAATGTCAGAAAAACTCCCGCCGAGGTATGTAGAGTATAAGAGGGCGTTACCAGCCGGATTCAACTTCGTCACAAAGACGTCGGTGTCGCCTCCGATCGCTGGCTGCAAGGGACTGGCGGTCGGGAAGTTGATCGAAGTGGTGCGACCCGTCACGTATGCATTGCCCGCGAGGTCCACGGCGATGCCGAAGCCAGAGTCGTCACCGCTGCCACCCAGGTAGCTGGAGTACCTCAACACCGGATCGATGACGAGCGGCCTGCTGGTATCGTAGGCGGCCACCTGAAACGCGAGCTGGCGGCTCGCCCGACCCACTGGAACAGGGATGACCCGGTACGAGCCAGGGACGACGTGCCTGACGCCCCCCACCTCCTGGTAGATCAGCGGCTTGCGTAGGCGGATCTCGCCGCCGGTGGTCCGCAACAGGACATCGCCCGCGGGGGTAATGGCGAGATTGTCTGCCCCTTCAAAACTCAGCGTAATATCGTCGGGATTGACACCAGGAGCAACCACAAAGTCGAATTCCAGCTGCTGCCGGTCGCCGTGATAGACCACGTCGACGCCCGGATAAACATCTTGATATTTGATTTTCGCGTAGGTGGGGATGTTCGTGCGCCATTTGCTCGGATCGTTGCCGATGAAGTAGTTGACCATACTGGGGAGCTGGTCCAGAGCCGCGACTCGCGCTGCGCGCTGGGCTCCGACCAGTCGCATTCGTAGCACGTCTCTGATGCTCTTCTCTGATTTGCTTCTCCCGCTGTCTCTCTTCCCCGAGGCGGTCGCGCTAGACGCTCTCTCCTCACGATCCTCATAAGGCCTCATTAAGGCGAGCACCGCTTCGTCCGCCGTCAAGAAGAGCGTGTAGCCGTGGCCGTGAACGAGGAACTGGATCGGCGCCTCGGTCTGTCCCCGGTTGGCTTCAAAGCCCAGAGGCAGCGTACCGTACGCCGCTTGGATTTTCGCTTTCTTCTGGCGCTCCTGGCTGACGGAAGGGGTGTCAGCTGGAAACGAGCCTTCGATCTGCGTCGGTGGCCGGCTGGCCTGCATCGTCCCATGTTGTGGCTTGATCTGGCTGAAAGCCGTTCGTCCTACTAAATCGACCTCCGCCCACGCCGCGCCCGGGATACAGAGCAA
>JAHFDK010000330.1 GCA_023249095.1 Candidatus Rokuibacteriota bacterium
AGTGCTCTGTGCTCTCGCTCTTCGGCGGCGCCGATCAGGGGATTCCGCAGACCGCCGTGGATGAGTTCGATGCCGCGTGCCGCAAGGCAGGCATCAAGCACGACTCGACCGTCTACCCCGGAGCGCCACATAGCTTCTTCGACCGAAAGCAGACGGAGTTCGCGGAGGCCTCGACCGACGCCTGGAAGCGCGTGCAGGCGTTCGTTCGCCAGAACACCCGGGCGTAGCGGTGCGCCAGGAGACGGCTCGGGCCGCGGGGCTCGGGCCGCTCTTCCTCCACGCCCGACGCGGTCCCTGACGCGTGGCGGACCTCCCGCACGTCGTGGTCGTGGGGGGCGGCTTTGGCGGGCTGTATACCGCCCGTGCGCTGGCTGGCCGGCGCGTGCGGGTCACCCTGCTCGACCGGCGTAACCACCATCTCTTCCAGCCTCTGCTCTACCAGGTGGCGACCGCCGCGCTGAACGCCTCCGACATCGCCGCGCCGCTCCGGTCCGTCCTGCGCAAGGCCGACAATGTCACGGTCCTCCTCGCGCCGGTCGAACGCGTGGACCTCGCCGCCCACCGCCTGGTGCTCGATCGGGGTGAGATCGGCTACGACGCGCTCGTTCTCGCCGCGGGCGCCAGCCATTCGTACTTCGGTCACGAGGAGTGGGAGGTGTTCGCCCCCGGCCTCAAGACTCTCGAGGACGCGCTGGAGATCCGCCGCCGCGTGCTGCTCGCCTACGAGGCCGCCGAGCGGGAGCGGGACGGCGCCGAGCAGAGGGCGCTCCTGACGTTCGTGGTCATCGGCGGCGGGCCCACCGGCGTCGAGCTGGCGGGCGCTCTTGGCGAGATCTCGCGCCAGACCATCGCTCGCGACTTCCGGCTCATCGACCCCACCAAGGCACGCATCGTCCTCCTCGAAGGCGGCGCGCGCCTTCTCAGCGCCTTCCCCGAATCACTGTCGCGCAGCGCGGAGGACGCGCTCCGGCGCATCGGCGTGGAGGTGCGCACCACCGCGATCGTCACGCGCGTGACCGCGGACGCGGTGTGGCTGGGCGGCGAGCAGATCCGCGCGCGCACCGTGCTGTGGGCCGCGGGTGTGGCCGCGGCGCCGCTCACCCGGACTCTCGGCGTGCCGCTCGACCGGTCCGGGCGTGTCCTCGTCGAGCCGGATCTCTCGATCCCCGGTCATCCCGAGGCCTTCGCCATCGGCGATATCTGCGTGTTCCGGCACCAGACCGGAGCGGCGCTGCCCGGCGTGGCGCCGGTGGCCATCCAGCAGGGGCGCGCAGTGGCCGACAACGTGATGCGGCGGCTGAACGGCCAGCCCACCCAGTCGTTTCGGTATCGCGACCGGGGGAGCATGGCGACCATCGGACGCGCCGCGGCCGTCGCGGTCGTGGGGCGATTCGAGCTCTCTGGCCTGATCGCGTGGCTCGCCTGGCTCCTCGTGCACATCGTGTCCCTGATCGGCTTCCGCAATCGCTTTCTCGTACTGTTCGAGTGGGCCTGGGCCTACGTCTCGTGGCAGCGTGGCGCCCGGTTGATCACCGGACCGTGGAAAGGCCGTAACTAAATTCAGGGCTCCTGACATGGGGGTAAGAATCTATGCAACACTCAACGAGACCCAGGGCCTCAAACACCAGTAAACGGCAAGTGCAGCCGGTTAGGCATCGGGCTTCCGTCGCGTGAGTGATGCGCGACTTATTACGCACACCGCGACGAGCGTCGAGAAATTTCAACCGCATCCGGGACCATGTCAGGAGCCCTGAAATTAGAGGCAAGGCCCTCGAGGATCTCCTTCCAGTTGGTGGCGAGCGCCATCGCCCGCCGGACCCGGACGTCGCGCTGGCCATCGAATCCTCCTCGCGCGGCGTCGGGCACTACGTGGAGCGACGGTATTCCGCAGCGTTTCACGTTGTCAAGGCGCGCCTGTCGCGAACTCGTAACGTCGTGCCATTGACACGACGGGTAGGCTAGTCTCGTACCATGGATCACGTGACCGAGGCACTGCTGCGTGACCTCGAGGCGAGCCCGACCGATCTGAAAAAGCTCGTCGTGAGCGCTCTGTGGCGCCACCGCAGTGCGATCGCGATCGAATCGGACGCGATCGCGCGGTGGGAACGGGACGACCCGCACCGGTGGGCGTCGGTTCAAGAGTGGCTCCTCTCCCGGGGAATCACGATCACGGTGGTGCGGAACCGATCGGCTGGGGGGAATCCCGGAGCGACGCCTCCGGCGCCATGGCCGCCGGCGTCGGGCCTGGACGGATGACGGCGGTCACCTCGACCAGGCCTCGGGGCAGCATCGTCTTCGCCTAGCGGCTTCCTCCTTGCCAGCCCCCGCGGGAAGCGGGTAGTCTGGTCAGACGTCGTTCGCGGTCACGAACCCGAATGACGGAAGGAGCCATCGCCACCGTGAGCACGATCGCCGGCAGCTGGGTCTCCGAGACCATTCCGATCGCAGGGGTCGCGGTGCGCGTGACGCGGGCCGGAGTGGGTCCGCCCCTCCTGGTGCTGCACCATGACATCGGGACGCTCGAGCGCCTGCCCTTCTACGAGGCCCTCGCGCGACGCTTCACCGTCCTGGTGCCGTCGCACCCCGGTTACGACGGGTCCCAGCGGCCCGACTGGATGCGCAACGTGCGGGACGTCGCCGCCGTGCACCAATGGCTGCTCGGCGAGATCGCGGTCACCCGCGACGCCGGCGCGGTGTCGGTGGTCGGACTCGGCTTCGGCGGCTGGATCGCGGCGGAGATGGCCACGCAGGCGCCGCGCGCGTTCCGGCGTCTCGTGCTGGTCGGCGCGATGGGGTTCAAGCCCGACCGCGGCGAGATCGCCGACCAGGCACTCGTGTCGTACATCGACTACGTGCGGTTGGGGTTCGCGGACCAGCGCGCCTTCGACCGCCTCTTCGGCGCCGAGCCGGCGACCAGCCAGCTGGAGCACTGGGACCTCAATCGCGAGATGACGTTTCGCATCGCCTGGAAACCGTACATGTACAATCCGACGCTACCGCACCTGCTCGGTGGTGTCGCCACACCCACCGTGGTCGTCTGGGGCCGCGACGATCGCATTGTCCCCCTCGAGTGCGGCGAGCGCTTCGCCAAAGCGCTCCCGAGGGCGCGTCTCGAGGTCGTCGAGGGCGCCGGGCATTTCGTCGAAATGGAGAAGCCCGACGAGCTCGCGCAGCTGGTCACCGACTTCGTGAGTCAAGGAGAGGCCTGATGCATCTCATGTATTTCACCGAGCAACCGATGTCGGCCTACCCCGAGGACGAGGGTCGCGCGTTCGGGGCCACCGCGCTCATGTTTTCCAATCGGTACTTCGATCCGGCCGCCGGCAGCCGTCTCTACAACGAGTACCTCGAACACTATCGGCTCGCGGAGGCCGTGGGCTTCGACGGCATCATGCTGAACGAGCACCACAACGCGCCGTTCTGCATGCAGGCCAAGTGCAACATCTTCGCGTCGATCCTCGCGGCCACGACGAAGCGCGTGAAGATCGTGCTGCTCGGGAACCCGCTCCCGCTCGCCGAGAATCCGGTGCGGCTCGCCGAGGAGCTGGCGATGATCGACATGGTCTCGCGCGGGCGCCTGGTGTCCGGGTTCGTGCGCGGCGGCGGCCAGGAGCAGCTCGCCACCGGCGTCAACCCCGCGTTCAACCGCGAGCGCTTCGAGGAGGCGCACGAGCTGATCGTCAAGGCGTGGACGCAGCCGGGGCCGTTCCGGTGGGAGGGCACGCACTACCAGCATCGCGTGGTGAACCCGTGGGCGGTGCCGCTGCAGAAGCCGCACCCGCGGGTCTGGATCCCGGGCGTGCTCAGCAAGGAGACGATCGTGTGGGCGGCGAAGAAGCGCTACCCCTACATCGCGCTGAGCACCGCGATCGAGGCGACCAAGAAGATCTGGGAGCTCTACGATCAGGTCGCGGCGGAGACGGGCTACGCGGGCGGCCCCGAGTACCGCGGCTATCTCCAGCGCTGCCACGTCGCCGAGACCGAGGAGAAGGCCATGGAGAACGCCCGCCAGTTCATGTGGATGCAGGGCGAGTTCACGGGCCTCGCGCACCCGGTCTGGTCGACCCCGTCGGGCTACTTCTCGCCCTCGATTCGGTCGGCGTTCGTCGAGTACGCGGTCGGGCGCCGGTCCAATCCCCGCGGCTCGGCCTTCGAGGACCAGATCAAGAGCCAGATGATCGTCGCGGGGACGCCGAAGACCGTGATCCCGAAGCTCCGGCGCCTGCTCGAGGAGACGCGGCCGTCCATCCTCGGATTCTGGGCGGCGGATGGGTTCGTCTCGAGCGCGGACACGAAGACGTGTATTCGCCTCCTCGGTGAGGAAGTGCTGCCCGCGCTCCGGGAGATTGGCAAAGAGCTCGGGCTCTGGAGCCCCTTCGAAGCCAACTCGCCGGTCAGCATGGCGTTCCCGGAGTCGGCAACACCTGCCCACGAGCGTGCACCCGCCCGTCACCCGACCCCCCTGCAGGTTTCTTGATGCGCAGCCCGGTCGCGTAAGGAGTCACCATGCCAGCGCGTACAGGCGCCGAGTACATCAAGGGCCTGCAGGACCAGGAACGCGAGATCTGGCTTCGGGGAGAGCGCGTCAAGGACGTGACGACGCACCCCGGACTCGCCAACGGGGTACGGGCCATCGCGTCGCTGTACGACCTGCAGCACGACCCCGCGCTGCGCGACGAGATGACGTACGTGTCGCCCACCAGCGGCGCGCGCGTCGGGCTGTCCTTCGTGATTCCGCGCACCAAGCAGGAGCTCGAACGGCGGGGTGCGATGATGCTGCGCTGGGCGCGCACGACGTGCGGCATGATGGGCCGTTCGCCCGACTTCATGAACGTCACCTTCGCGGCCTGGGCCGCGGCGGGCGATTATTTCGCGCGGGGCCGGCCCCAGTTCGGCCAGAACATGCGGCGCTACTACGAATACATCAGCGAGCACGACCTGACTCTGACCCACTCGCTGATCAACCTGCAGCGCAGCCGGACCGTCTCCGGCATGTTCAACCTGGAAGCGGGGACGGCGCTCCAGGTGGTGCGCGAGACCGACGCCGGCATCGTCGTCCACGGGGCGCGCATCCTGGCGACACTCGGCCCCCTGGCGGACGAGATCGCCGTCTACTCGCCGCGCGTCGCGCGACACACCGAGACTCACAGCCCGTTCGCGCTCAACTTCGCCATCTCCTGTGGGACGCCGGGGCTGAAGTTTCTGTGCCGGGAGAGCTTCGACCTCGGGCGGTCGCACTTCGAGCATCCCCTCGGCTCGCGCTTCGAGGAGATGGACTGCGTCGTCTTCTTCGACGACGTGCTGGTGCCGTGGGAGCGGGTGTTCCTGCTGGGCGACGTCGATCTGCTCAACGGCACGGCCACAGCCACCCACTCGATGACGCACACGGCGCACCAGGGCGCGGCCAAGAACATCGCCAAGTGCGAGTTCGTCCTCGGGGTGGCGCTCCTCATGACGAAGACGCTGGGAAACGGGCACCTGCCCCACTCCGAGGAGCGCCTGGGCGAGCTCATGCTCTACACCGAGCTCATGAAGGCCTGTATGCGCGCCGCCGAGGCCGATGCGCAGCTCGACGAGTGGGGCGTCATGTGTCCGGCCGCGTTGCCGGCGGAGAGCACCCGCAACCTCTTCATGACCGCGTATCCCCGAATGGTGGAGATCCTGCAGCTCCTCGGGTCCAGCAGCTTCATGATCACTCCGAGCGAGGCGGACTTCAGCGGTCCGCTGGCTCCGGAGATCGAGCAATACCTGGCCACCGACACCGCCACCGCCCGCGAGCGCGTCAAGCTCTTCCGTCTGGCCTGGGACATCGCCGGCAGCGCCTTCGGCAGCCGGCAGGTGCTCTACGAACGCTTCTTCGCCAGCGATCCCCTGACCCGCGCCCGCGCGCTGGGCGCCCTCTACCCCAAGGACGAGGCGATGGCGCGCGTCCAGGAGTTCCTCGATGACGAATAAGCTCGAGTTCGGGCTCTTCGACTCCTTCGGCCCGTTCGAGATGAAGGAGTTTCCGACGGTGCTTGAAGTGTACGAGGCGCACATGCGGGAGGCGCAGGAGGCCGAACAGCTCGGCTATCGGTACTATTTCTTCATCGAGCACCAGAATTCCCCGGTCTGCTCGGTGACCGCGCCCAACATCTACCTGACCGCGCTGGCGTGCCGGACGAGCGTCCTCCGGTTCGGCCTCATGATCTACCAGCTGCCCTTCCACCACCCCGTCCGGCTCGCCCAGGACCTGGCGACGCTGGACCAGCTGTCCCGCGGCCGGCTGGAATTCGGCGCGGGCACGGGCGTCCTGATGCACGAATTCATCCGCTGGAACCTTCCCTTCGAGAGCCGGCACGAGATGAGCGCG
>JAHFDK010000074.1 GCA_023249095.1 Candidatus Rokuibacteriota bacterium
ATGCCGCCGCCGCCGCGGCCGCGTCTCAGACCGCACGAGGCGATCCGCGAGATCGTGCGCACCAAGCACGAGTCCTTTCCATCCTCCCTGGTCAAGGCGCTTCTCTCGGAGATCTCCGTCTTCCCACCGGGCACCCTCGTCCGCCTGAACACCGGCGAGGTCGGCCGCGTGACCGCGGTGAACCGCAACCATCCGTTGCGCCCGCGCGTCGAGATCGTCGCCGACGGCAAGGGCCAGCGCCTGCCGTCGCCCAAGACGACGGACCTCTCCGAATCGCCGTTCCTCTACATCACGGGCGCCGTCGCGGAGGGCGGGCGGTGAGAGCCCTCACGCGCCGGCCGGTCGCCGACGCGGGCGAGCTCGCGCGCGTGGCGGCGGAATGCGCCTCCCAGCTCGAGCCCGGGCTCGTGCCCGTGCAGAGGCCCTTCGCCGCGGGCGAGGTCACGGTCGATCTCGCGTGCGCGGACGCGAACGGTCGTCTCGTGCTGGTCGTGTGCGACGTCGTCGCCGGGCCCGAGACCGTGCTGCGCGCCGTCGAGGCCGTCGCGTGGTGGGGGGAGCACGCCGCGCTCCGCCCAAGCGTGTTTCCCGACGCCGCGCTCGATCGGGACCCGGCGCCTCGCGCGCTGATCGTGGCGTCGCGGTTCAGCGACCGCGCCCTGCGCCTGCTCCGGGTGCTGGGAGCCTCGGCGCCCGAGGCCGTCGAGTGCCGACTCTTCCAGGACGCGGACGGACCGGTCGTCGGCCTGGGTCGCCTCGACCTGGCGCAGGGCGCCGGCCCGTCGCGCCCGGCCGCCGCGGTCGAGGTGACCGCGGCGGAGGCGCCGCGCGCCCAGTCGACGGGGGCGGCGGTGCTCATCCAGCGGCTGGAGCGGTTGCGGTTCAGCGAGGGCTTCCGCTGATGGCGCAGTACGAGATGAACCTCCGCGACTACTGGCTGATCGTGCACCGTCGGCGCGTGATCATCATCATGTCGACGGTGCTCGTCGCCCTCTTGAGCCTCGGGTTCGCCCGGCAGAAGGTGCCCGTGTACCAGGCGACCGCCGCCGTCAAGTTCGAGCAGTCGACCCAGCTGTCGGGGCTCCTCGTGGAGGTGCTCTCATACTCGAGCGCCGACTCGATTGAGACGCAGGTCACGCTCATCAAGAGCTACCCGACCCTCGAGGAGGTCGCGAAGCGACTGGGGCGCCTCCCGGAGACGACCTCGGGCGGGGCCGTGCGCGAGTCGAAGAGCTACTGGGCGGTGCTGGACTCGATCAGCAGCAAGCTGAAGGTCGCCCGGGTGCCGAGCACGAGCATCCTCGAGGTCACGGCGACCTCGACGAACCCGCGGGAGGCCCGGGACCTCGCCAACGCCACCGTGGAGGCGTACCGCGACCATAACAAGGCGATGCGAAACGCGCGCGTCACCGAGGCTCGGCGATTCATCGAGAACCAGCTCAAGGATGTCGAGACGCGTGGCCGGCGCACCGAGGCGGAGATCTGGGCGTTCCGGGAAGCAAACCGGATCATCGCGCCCGGCGCCGAGTCCTCGGTGCTGCTCTCGCTCTTCACCCAGGTCCGGGGGGACATCGAGAAGGCCCGCCAGCAGCGGATCGAGCTCGAAGCGATCCAGCAGCGTTTCACGCGGCTCGACCCGACCAGTGGCGCCGAGCGGATCTTCGTCGAGACCTCGAACCCGGCGATGCAGAGGCTGCAGGCCACCTACTCGGAGCTCCTCCTCGAGCGAAACAACCTCGCGCTCGAGGTCACCGAGAAACATCCCCGTCTCCAGGCGCTCGACGACCGGATGCGCGAGGTCCGCATGGAAATGCGCCGCGAGGTGGCGGCGCAGATCGCGATGCTACGCAACCGCGAGGAGCTCCTGAACCGACAGATCGGCGAGCTGCAACAAAAGAACCGGGAGCTTCCCTCCCTCGAGCTCTCCCTGCAGCGGCTCCAGCGCGAAGCCAAGACCAACGACGACCTGCTCGCGCTCCTGAAGACGAAGCACCAGGAGGCGCTGATCAAGGAGGCCGAGCAGATCGAGGAGGTGTCCATCGTCCGCCCGGCCACGGAGCCGGACGCGCCCCTGGGCGGTCAGACGATGAACACGATCCTGGTCGGCGCGGTGCTGGGGCTGTCGCTGGGTCTCGTGCTCGCGTTCGTGCGGGAGACCCTCGACACCTCGATCGGCACCATCGAAGACGTCGAGGCGTACCTCGGCGTTCCGGTGCTGGGCGTGGTGCCGCACATCGACTCGCGCGAGACCGTGCAGCGGATCCTCGAGCGCCGGCCGGAGCTCGCTCAGATCGATCCCGAGGCGCTCTTGAGCCACTCGCTGCTCATCACGCACTTCGATCCGAAGTCGCCGGTCGCCGAGGCGTACCGCACCCTCCGCACCAACATCCAGTTCGCGCGCATAGAGCGGTCCGGAAAGGTCATCGTCGTGTCGAGCCCGACCCTTCAGGAGGGCAAGACCACGACGATCGTGAACCTGGCGCTCACGATGGCCCAGAGCGGCCAGAAGACGCTGCTCATCGGCGCGAACATGCGGCGTCCGAGCATCCACCGGTTCTTCGGAATCGAGCGGGAGCCAGGGCTGTCGAACATCCTCGTCGGGAGCGCGCAGTGGCAGGACTGCATCCGGACGGTCGCGGACATCCTGATGGGGCGGTTCGAGATGGAAGACGTGATGGCGGCCCCCGGCCTCGACAACCTGCACATCATCGAGGCGGGCCCGGTCCCGGCCAACCCGTCGGAGCTCCTGTCGACGCCGGCCATGACAGGGTTCCTGCACTCGGTGCGTGACGTGTACGACGTGGTGCTGATCGACACGCCGCCGATCCTGCCGGTCACCGACTCGGCGATCGTCGCCTCGCAGAGCGACGGCGTGGTCCTCGTCTACCAGGCCGGCAAGGTGGGCCGGCTCGTTCTCAAGCGGGCGAAGGTCCACGTCGAGAACGTCGGGGGCAAGGTCTGGGGTGTCGTCCTGAACGACGTGAAGACGGAGATCGCGGGCTACGCCTACACGCAGTACTACACGCACTACTACGGCGAGGAGACGGTCGTCGACCGCCGCAAGGAGCGTCTCCAACGGGTGGGCGGGTTCCTACGCCGTCTCATCCACCGCGGGGGCCCCGGCGATGCAGGACCCGCTTCCGTCGACGGCGTAACGGCCACCAGTGCGTCTTTCACGAGCGCACCGCCCGAGAGGGACGCGCTCGACGTGCCCATGCGCCACGCGAGGCCGTCCAGACGTCTCTGGATCGCCGTGATCGTCGTCGCGTTGCTCGCCGCCCTCGGCGGCCTCGCCGGCTGGCGGATGGGCTGGTTCGGCGGCGGACTCCGACCGAAGGAGCTCCTCCGTCAGCGGTTGGAGGCGCCACCCACGTCGCCGGCTGTGCCCGCTCCGCCTCGAGCCGTCGCGCCGCTCGTTCCGCCTGAGTCTTTGTCGCCGGAAGCGGCCGCACCGCTCGTGGGGCCGACGGTCGTCGCCGGGGCGCAGGCACCGGTCGAGCAGTCGGCGCCCGTCGCGACTGCGGCGCCCGCAAAGCCCGAGCCGGCCGCTCCGGCCGGGGGCGGCCCGGCCGGGGCCCGCTTCGCCGTCGAGTTCGGACCGTTTGTGACCGCCCCGGAGGCGGAGCGCATCGAGCGGCAACTGAACGGGGCCGGCTATCAGACGGTGCGCTTCCGCCAGCAGACGGGAGGCGCGCTCTACGCCGTGCTGATCGAGAAGATCCCGAGCGCGCGCGCCGCCCAGGTGCTTGTCGCCGCCCTGCGGGAGCAAGGATTTGGCGACGCGTTCGTGGTCGGGGAGCGAGAGCCGCTGAGCGTGCAGGTAGGTCTGCCGCTTCCGCTTCGTGGGGCCGTGCAGACGGCCGAGCGCCTGCGCACGAGCGGCCACCCGGTGCGAGTCGCCAGCCAGCCGGGCGAGGCGGTGACGTTCGCCATCCGTCACGGCAACTTCGCCACGTCCCAGGAAGCGGAGGCGAAGGGTCAGGAGCTGCTACGTCTCGGCCTGGGGAACCAGGTCGTGCGCGTGAAGTAGGCGCTCGTGGATTCGGCCTTCGTCCTGGCCGCCGCCCTGGCCGTGTTCCTCGTCGTGTTCGTCAAGACCGAGTTCGGTCTCTACCTCGTGATCTTCTCCATGCTGCTCTCGCCCCAGTTCGGCTCGGGCGGGGGCGCGATCGCCGAGGGCCGCCGGATCGTCGTTCGTGGCGAGGACATCCTCCTGCTGGTCGTCGCGCTGAGCTGGCTCGCCAAGACCGCCGTGAACAAGGAGCTGGGGCTCGCCGTGAAGACCCCGCTCAACCGGCCGATCCTCGCGTACGTGGTCGCGACCGTGCTCGCGACCCTGATCGGGTACGCGACGGGAACGGTCGCCGGCGTGGGCGGATTCTTCTACGTCCTCAAGTACGTCGAGTACTTCGTCGTCTACTACATGGTCGTGAACAACCTGGTCGACCGCCGGCAGGCCTGGCGCCTCGTCACGGCGGCGTTCCTGACGGCCGTCATCGTGAGCCTGATCGGGATGACCCAGATCCCGAGCGGGCAACGAGTGTCGGCGCCGTTCGAGGGGAAGGACGGCGAGCCCAACACATTCGGCGGCTACCTCCTGCTGCTCATGGCCGTGGCGGGAGGCATCGCGCTCGAGACGGCGCGCCTGCGCACCCGGGCGCTCTGCCTGGGGCTCGTCGGCCTCATGTCGATCCCGTTCGTGTTCACACTCTCGCGGACATCCTACGTCGGCGCGATTCCGGCGGTGGTGGCCATGGCGGTGCTCTCGAGCCGGCGGCGCGTGATGATCGGCGCCCTCATCGTCGGGCTGGTCGCCTCGCCCCTGGTCTTTGCGCTCTTCCCCGACACGGTGATGAAGCGAGTCCGCTACACGTTCGAGCCCGAGCGCGGGCAGCCCACGGTGAGAGTCGGCGCCATCGGGCTCGACCCGTCGACGTCGGCTCGGCTCATCAGCGTCCAGCAGGCCTTCGAGGGGTGGACGCATCGCCCCATCTTCGGCTACGGCGTGACGGGGTTCGCGTTCATGGACCAGCAATTCGCGCGGACGCTCGTCGAGACGGGCATCGTGGGACTCGCAACGTTCCTCGCGCTCGTGTGGGCGGTGCTGAAGGCCGGCGTCGGCTCGTTCCGGGTCCTGCGCGTTCCCGAGGAGCGCGGGCTGGCGCTCGGCTTCGTCGCCGGGACGATCGGCCTCCTGGGCCACGCGGTCGGCGCCAACACATTCATCATCGTGCGCATCATGGAGCCCTTCTGGTTCTTCGCCGCCATCGTGATCGCGCTGCCCGGTCTGGTTCTGGCCGAGGCGGCCCCGCTTCCCGCGACGGGCGCACCCCTGTCCCGGCGCGTCGCGTGATGGCGCCGCGCGCGATCGTCGCGCGAGCCCGGAAGATTCGACTCCTCGTCATGGACGTCGACGGTGTGCTCACGGACGGCCGGATGATCCTTTCCGAGCGCGGCGACGAGCTGAAGACGTTTCACACGCACGACGGGGTCGCCATCGCCCTGGCGAAGCGGGCCGGGCTCCGGACGGCGATGGTGACGGGCGAGTCGAGTCCGATCGCGAAGGCGCGGGGCGGCAAGCTGGGCGTCGACTCGGTCGTCCTCGGGGCGCGCCGCAAGCGCGAGGTCGTCGAGGCGCTACGCGCCGAGTACGACGTGGCCGCCGACGCGGTCGCCTTCATCGGCGACGACCTCCTCGACATCCCGGCGATGCAGGTCGCCGGGCTCGCGGTCACGGTCGCTGACGCCCCGGCGTCCGTCAAGGCGGTCGCGCACCTCGTGACGCGCGCCAGAGGTGGGCACGGGGCTGTCCGCGAGCTGGTCGAGCTGCTCTTGCGCGCGCAGCGTACGTGGCAGAGCGTCGTGGCCGCCTACGTGCGCGAGCACGGAGGTCGATGAGCCCGTCGAGCTCGCCGGGGCTCAGAGGTCGGACGCTCCGAAGCTTTCTCCTGCTCGGCGCCCAGCGGGTCGTCGGCGTCGTCGTCACGGCCGGCGGCAGTATCGCCCTCGCTCGTCTCCTGACGCCTGAGGTCTTCGGGCTCTACGCCATCCTCGTCTTCGTGATCACAGCAGGCGTCCGCTCCAGCGAGCTCGGGCTCGGCGCCGCCCTGATCCAGCGGCGGGATCTCGACCCGGCGGCGGCTCTGGGCGTAGCGTTCACGGCGACGTTCGGTCTCGCGCTGGCGCTGGGCGCGGCGATCGCCGCGGCGGCGCCGCTCGTCGCGCGGTGGCCGGGCGTGTCGAGCGACATGACCGCACCCTTACGCTGGCTCGCGCTGCTCGTCGTGCTGTCGTCGCTCCGCATGCCCGCGATCGTCCTGCTCGAGCGCCGACTCGCCTACCTCCCGCTGACGGTCGCGGAGACCGCCGACACGGTGACGTTCCACGCCGTCGCGATCGCCGCGGCGATCGCCGGCGCCGGGCTCTGGAGCCTCGTCATGGGCGCGCTCGCGGCGCGCGTCGTCAACCTGGTCGTGCTCTGGGGGGCAGCCCGGTGGAGACCGACGCTCCGCTGGAGCTGGCGCGAGCTGGCCCCGGTGATGAAGTTCGGGATCCTGTTCCAGGGAAGCATCCTGGTCGCGATCGCCGGGGATGCGGTGGTGCCGATCTTCGTCACGGCGTGGAGCGGCGTCACGGGGGTCGGGTTCCTGAACTGGGCCGCCACACTCGCTTTCCTGCCCTTACAAGTCGTCAGCATCGCGGGCCGCGTGCTGTTTCCTGCCCTTTCGAGCCTTCAGGCCGACACCGAGCGGTTTGCCGAGGCCACGGCGCGCGCGCTGAACCGCGTCACCGCCGTCCTGTATCCCGCGGCGGCGCTGCTCCTGGCCGGCGCGGACCCCGT
Source organism: Candidatus Rokuibacteriota bacterium (assembly GCA_023249095.1). Taxonomy (GTDB): domain Bacteria; phylum Methylomirabilota; class Methylomirabilia; order Rokubacteriales; family CSP1-6; genus AR31. The sequence goes on from JAHFDK010000074.1 coordinate 6,842, forward strand.
CGTCCGCCTGATCTTCGGCGAGGCGTGGTTGCCGGCGATCCCCGCGGTGCGATGCTTCTGCCTGTCCGCGATCATCGGGGGCACCTCGACCATCTTCGTGCACGCCCTCTACAGTCTCGGGCGGGCTGACATCGTGTTTCGGCTCAACCTCGCGAGTGCCGTCCTGCTGTGGGTGATCACGCTGGTGTTGGTGCCGTGGCTCGGTTTCGTCGGATTCGCGGTCGCAAGCGTGAGTCTCGCATGCGCGGGCGTATCGTACACGGCGCTGAGCGTCCGCCGCCTCGCCCCGGTCCGTGTCCTCCCCGCCGTCCGCGTGCCGCTGGCCGCGAGCCTCGGCAGCGCGGCGGTTCTCGCCGCGCTCGTCGGCCTCTGGGTCCACGACCTGCCGTCCCTGCTCATCGCCGTCGGGGTGTCGGCGGGGGCGTACGTCGTCTTCGCCGGGTTCATCGGGGGCGCCGCCTGGCGGGTCGAGTTCATGGCCGACTGGCGGACGGTGCTTCAGGGGTGAGGGCCACCGTCTCCGCCGCCGGGCAGAGCGCATCGTGAGGCTCCGGGAATCCTGGCGGCACTTCAAGCCCGATCAGGTCCGCGACTTCCTCCGCGCGGGCCACGAAGGGCGCGATCATCCGTCCCGCCTCAAGGCGATCGAACTGCTCGAGGGGATGACATCGGTGCTCGACGTGGGCTGCGGAACCGGCGTCATGTTCGAGCTGATCCGTGAACGCCGGCCGGAGATCGACTACCTCGGCATCGACGTCACGCCGCAGTTCGTGGCGGCGGCGCGCGGGCGGTTTCCGGCCGACGCCCGGAGGTTCCGGGAAGGCTCGCTCTACGAGCTCGACCGGCTGCCCGGCGCGTTCGACGCGGTCCTGTGCCGTCACATCCTCGAGCATCTGCCGGACTACGCTCCCGCGGTGCAGCGCATGTACGCGCGCGCCCGGCGCAAGCTCATCGTCGTCTTCTACCTGCCGCCCCGGCCGCTCGGGTTCCGGCGCAAGCGGGACGAACGGTTCGAGCGTGGCTTCTACACCCACACCTACGACCTCGGCCGCTTCCTCGACCATCTTCTGAACGGGCTCACGCCGCCAGCCGCCGAAGTCCGCGTCCACCCCCGCCAGGGGACGAGCGATCCCAGCTTTCGCTGGGGTGACCGGGAGAACGTCATCTACGAGATCATCCGGTGAGCGTCAGCCTCGTCATCGCCACGTTCAACCACGCGCGGCTCCTCGCCGAGGCGATCGACAGCGCGCTCTCCCAGACGCTCGACCCCGTCGACGTCGTCGTGGTCGACGACGGCTCGACCGACGACACACCGGCCGTCCTGGGGCGCTACGCCGCCCGCATTCGCGTCCTCCGGCAACCCAATCGCGGCTTGGCCGCGGCCCGCAACGCCGGGCTCGCCGCGACGCGCGGCACCTACGTCGCGTTCCTCGACGCCGACGACGTCCTGGTGCCGACGAAGCTTGCCGAGCAGGTGGCGGTGCTCGAGCGCGCGCCGACCGTCGGATGGACCTACTGTGACGTGGTCATCGAGACGGTGGCGACCGGGGCCAGGGTGACGGCGTCGGAGCGCTTCGGCTACCGGTCGCGCGCGCTCGACGGCTGGCTCTTCGCCGAACTGATCCACGGCAACTTCATTCCCGCCATCGCGCCGCTCGTCCGTCGAACGGCGCTCGACGTGGTGGGCGGGTTCGACGAGAGGCTGACCGCGCTCGAGGACTGGGACCTGTGGCTGCGCCTGGCTCTGAGCGCCGAGGCTCGCTACAGCCCGGCCGTGCTGGCCACCTACCGCATCCAGCCCGGGGGTATGAGCGAGGACCGCTCCCGAATGGACCAGAACCGGTTTCGCGTCCTCGACAAGCTCCACCGGGACAGGCCGGCAGCGCTCGAGAGCCTCGGGTCCGTCGGACGCCGCATCATCGCGGACACGCACAACTGGCTCGGCAAGGAGGCCTATGCCCGCGGCGACTGGGGGGAGGCGCGGCGCCGTTTCACGGCGTCCGTCCTGACCGTGCCGTGGCAGCGGCAGGCCCCGATGCTCCTCGGCCTGAGCCTCGTCCGGGGCGGGGCGCGGGCCTGGACGAGCGCGAACGGTCCGCGATGACCACGGGCCCATGAACGACACCGCCGTGATCGTCGTCAGCTACAACACGCGGGACCTGACCCTCCAGGCGGTCGCGTCCGCCCGCAAGGCGACCGACGGGCTCGAGGCGCGAGTCATCGTGGCCGACAACGGCTCGGCCGACGGCACGGTCGAGGCGGTGCGTGCGGCCTATCCCGAGGTCACGATCCTCGAGAATCCCGACAATCCCGGCTACGGCGCGGCCATCAACCGGGCGGCGAGCGCGCAACGATCGACGCATCTCTGCGCGATGAACGCGGACGTCGTGCTCGAGCCCGGGAGCCTCCAGAAGCTCCGGCGCTTCCTCGCGATGAACCGTTCCTGTGGCCTCGTGGGGCCGGCGCTGGCGTACCCGGACGGGAAGCCTCAGCGGTCGGCCAAGCGCTTTCCGACGCTCGGGCTGGCGCTCGGCGAAATCCTCGCGCTCCACGCGCTGGCGCCCGACAACCGGTGGGTCAGGCGATTCTATTACGAGGACCAGGATCTCACGCGCGACGCGGAGGTCGACACGGTCTCCGGCTCGGTGATGATGCTTCGTGCCGAGGCGTTCGAGACGGTCCGGGGCTTCGACGAGGAATTCCGGATGTACTTCGAGGAGACCGACCTCTGCCGGCGCCTTCGGGACGGCGGGCACTCGGTCGCCTTCTGTCCCGGCGCCCGCGCGGTCCACCGGCACGGCGCCAGCACGCGGCAGACGTCCGTGCGGCAGGTCGAGTACTACGTGAGCTACGTCCGATATTTCCGCAAGCATCACAGCCGCGCCGCGGCGGGGATCCTCCGCGCCGCCGTGGTCCTCGGCGCGCTCTCGCGCATGGCGGCGCTCGTCGTCAAGTATCCACCCCTCGACCGGCATCGCGCGGCGGTGCTTTCCGCCAAGGAGGCCGCGTGCGCACGCCTGCTGCGCTCGCTCGGCTCGTCCCGGATCATGCGCGCGCCATGAAAGCGGTCATGGTCGAGACCGGTGGCTGGGGGGGCATCGCGCACTACGCGTGGAACCTGTGCGCTGCGCTCGCCGGCGCGGGGGTCGAGGTGTCCCTCCTGACCAACCGGGAGTGGGAGCTGGGGCACCTGCCGTGCCGCTTCGAGGTCGACCGCGGCTTCGCCGGCGACGTCGGATATCTGCGCAACGTGAAGGCGCTCCGGGACCAGCTGGCCCGGTCGCAGCCCGATGTCGTCCACGTGCAAAGCCTGCTCTCGACGCGCCTCGACGCGTTGCTCTGGCCCGTGATCCGCCGCCGCGTGCCGGTCGTGATGACGGTCCACAACGTCCGGACGCACGAGCGCATCCGCTGGGACGACTGGACGCTCTGGCGGTGCTTCGCCGCCGCCGACGCGGTCGTCGTCCACACACAGCGGGCGGCGGACGTGGCGCGGCGGCGGCTCCCCACCGGCGCACGGATCGAGTGCATTCATCACGGCGATGCCGGATTCCTCCAGGGCGGGGGACGGCCCGACCGGCTCGGCGCCCGCGCCGGGCTTGGCCTGCCGAGCCAAGCGAAGATCGTGCTCGCCTTCGGCGCGATCCGCCCGTACAAGGGGCTCCACGGCGTGATCGCCGCGCTCGCCGAGCTGCGCCGGCGGCACCCCGACACGTGGCTGGTGATCGCGGGGCCTCTCCTGGCCGGTAGCGAAGACGAGTACCGCAGCGCGATCCGGCGCGCCGCCGTGGATGACGCCGTGATCTTCCGCCCGCGATACGTTCCGGCGAAGGACGTCTCGGCCTACTTCGCCGCCGCCGACGTTGCGGTGTTCAACTACCGTGACATCACGGACAGCGGGTCGCTGAGGCTTGCCTGCGACATGGGCACGCCCGTGGTCGCCACCGCGGTCGGAAGCTTCCGCGAGTTCCTCACCGACGGCAGGACCGCCCGCCTGGTCGAGCCCGGCGATGCGCAGGCCCTGGTCGCGGCGCTCGGCGCCGTGCTGGCCGATCCGGAGAGCGCAGCGCGGATGGCGCAGGCCGCGCGCGCCCTCGCCGCGTCGGCCTGGTCGTGGGCCGAGAGCGCCAAGGCGACGGCGCGGCTCTACGAGGCGATCGCGCGAGGCGGTGCGTGATCCTGGCGCTTGCGGTCTCAGCGGTCGCGCTCGCGCTCCGGCTCCTCGTCGCCGAGTTCCTCCCCCTGATCGACCACGACGGCGTCGTGTACGTGGCGATCGCGCGGCAGTTCCGCGCGACCGGCTCACCCTTCGACCCGATCTTCCATCCGCTCTACCCGCTCTGCATCGCGCTCGCCGAGCCGCTCGTCGGTGACTGGGAGACGGCGGGTCGCTGGGTCTCCGCGCTCTTCGGCGCGCTCCTGATCCTGCCCGCGTTCGCTCTCGCCCGGGGAATCGTGGGTCGCCAGGCCGCCCTCCTGTGCGCCGTTCTCATCGCCATCCATCCGCGGCTCGTCCTCAACTCGGCCTCGGTGCTGTGCGAGGCGACCTACACCTTTCTCCTGGTCTCGGGCGTCGTCGCCGCGCGGCGCGGGCTCGTGGCCGGTCCCCGGGCCCTGGTTGGCCTCGCCGGTCTGTGCCTCGGGCTCGCGTACCTGGTGCGGCCCGAAGGCGCCCTGTATCTCGTCGGCCTGATCGCCATCGCCATCTTCATGATCGCGAGCGGACGGGCTCGGGCCGCCGCGCTCCTGCCATGGGTGGGCGCCGCCGTCCTCGTCTTCGCCGTCGTCGCAGCGCCCTACGTCTGGTACCTCGATGACGTCTGGGGGCACTTCACCCTCAGCGGCAAGATCGACCACAACCTGTCGCTGCCGACGGCCCTCGCCACCGTGCCGAGCCCGCTTCCGATGCGCTTCCTCGAGAACGCGTTTCTTTTTCAGAAGTACGCTCTGCCGGAGCTCTTGCCGTGGGTCTTGCTCCTCCTCGTGCTGCCCGGCGTGCTGGCGCGCGCGCGAACGCCCGGATGGCTCGGGCGCGACGGTATCCTGCTCGCCGCGACCCTGCCGCCCTTTGCGTCGCTCGCGTTCCATGTAGACTCGCGGATCTTCCTCCCGATCCTGCCCTTCCTTCTGCCGTTCGCGGCGGTCGGCGTGCTCTGGGCCGCGGTGACCCTCTTCGACGCGCGCCGCGGCTTGCGCTGGTCAGCGGCTCTGCTCCTGGTGGTCGTGCTCGTCCTGGCCCCGTCGACGCTCCAGCCCGTCCTGCGTCCGGACACCGGCGCGGCTGTGTACCGGCAGGCGGCACGCTGGGTCGCCGCGACTCAGCCCGGTGATACGGTCCTGCTCGACCGGAAGCCGTTCGTCGCCTTCTACAGCGAGCGGCGCTGGATACCGATCCCTCGCGTCGGGCCGGACGATCTGCTCGCGGCGGCTCGGCGCGCGGGGGCCCACCTCGTCATACTCGACAGCCGCGAGCTTCCCCACGATCGACCGCGCCTGATCCCGCTGCTCTGGGGGCCGCCCCCGCCGGGCCTGGACGTTCTCCGCGACTTCGATGCCGCTCCGGGCGACCGGCTGCGGATCCTGGCGGTCAGCGAGCGTGGGTGAGCCGCCGGGACGCCCTACGCCGATCCTGGTCGTATCGAACCATGGCCACATCGTCGGCGGCGGGGAGCTGAGCCTGATGGATCTTCTCCGTGGACTCGATCGCGGCCGCTGGGCGCCGGCGCTGGTCGTTCCTGAGGACGGCGGCGTGGCTTCCCGCGGGCGCGAACTCGGGCTCCCCGTCCACGTGATCCCGCTTCCCACGCTGTGGCGCCCCGGGCCCGGAGTCGTCAGGAGCGTCGCGGCGCTCGGCCGGCTGGCGCGGACGACCGACGCCGCGCTGATCCACGCCAACGGCTCGCGCGCCATGATCTACGGGGGGCTTGCCGGGCGGTCGGCCGGGCGCCCCGCGATCTGGCACGTACGAATCGCCGAGAGCGATGGCGCCGTGGACCGCGCTCTCTGCGCCCTCGCGACCGGAGTGATCGCGACGTCGCGGGCCGTGGCGCGGCGCTTTCCCTGGGCGCCGCGGAAGATCCGGCTGATCCCGAACGGCGTCGATCTCGTGCGCTTCACTCCGCGTCCGCCATCGGGAGCGCTCGGCGCGGTCCTCGGCGTGCCACCATCGGCACCGGTCGCGCTGTCGGTCGGGCGCTTCGTTGCCGAGAAAGGCTACGGGTGTCTGCTGGACGCCGCGGCGCGGATCGAGCGGACCAAGCCCGGCGTGCACTGGATCCTCGTCGGCGATGGCGAGCTCAAGGGCGAGCTCGGGGCCCACGCGCGACGGCTCGGTCTCGAGTCGCGGGTGCACTTCACCGGATGGCGCGACGACATCCCCGACGTGCTGGCACTCTGCGACGTGTTCGTCTGTCCGTCGGAGAATGAGGGGTTCGGCCGCGTGCTGATCGAGGCGATGGCGATGGCCAAGGCCGTGGTCGCCACTGCCGTCGGCGGCATTCCCGAGATCGTGCTCGACGGCGCGACGGGGATTCTGGTGCCGTCCGGCGCCCCCGCCGCGCTCGCCGATGCGGTGCGCGCCGTGCTCGATGATCCCGCCCGCGCGTCGCGCCTCGGCGCTGCCGGTCGCGCGAGGGCGGAGTCGACATTCAGCCTGGCGGCCCACGTCGACGCCGTGGAGCGCGTGTACGCGGAGGTGCTCGGAGCCGGTCGTGCGCAGGGTGAGCTCGCGCCCATCGAGGAGCGAGAGCGCTGATCCGGCTCGGCGTCGACGGGCGCGAGCTCCGGCTGGGGGTGCGCACCGGCATCGCCCGGTACCTGCTCGAGGTGCTCCGCGCCGCCTCGCGCGCCGGCTGGTCCTGCGTCGTCTATGGCGACGCCGGTGCGCGCCTCGACGATGCGCTCCCGGGCGTCGGCTTCAGCGTGCTTCGCGCTCCGTGGACCCAGTGGTGGGATCAGGTGAGCTTGCCGCGGGCGCTCGCCCGCGACCGCACCTCGGTGTTCCTGTCGCCCTATTACAAAGGACCGCTGATTGCTCCGTGCCCTGTCGTGCTGACGATCCACGATCTCTACTTCATCGGTTATCCGGGACGGCGCCGGCCCGTCTACGACGCCACGATCACATGTCTGGCGCGCCTGTACGCCGCGCGCTCGGCGGCCATCGTCACCGACTCGGAGTATTCCAAGCGCTCGATCGTGACCCGGCTCGGCGTAAGCTCGTCGAAGGTGAGCGTGATCCCGGTCGCCCTGGGCCCAGAGTTCAGGCCGGTGCCGCTGTCCCAGGCGGTCACGACCCGGTACGGTGTCGCGACGCCCTACATTCTCTACGTGGGAAACTTCATGCCGCACAAGAATCTCCCCCGTTTGATCCGCGCCTTCGCCCTGCTCCCCGACGAGCAGCGCGATCGGTACACGCTCGTCCTGGCCGGCGGCTACAGGGATGGCCGGCCCGCGCTGGCTCAGCTCGCCGCTGGGCTCGGCGTGGAGGGCCGGGTGATCTTTCCCGGGCGGATCGACGACCAGGATCTCCCCGCGCTCTACTCCGGGGCCGCGGCGTACGTCTTGCCGTCCCTGGAGGAGGGCTTCGGGGCGACCGTGCTCGAGGCGATGGCCTGCGGAGCGCCCGTGGTCGTCTCGAATCGCGCCGCGCTGCCCGAGGTGGTCGCCGACGCGGGTCTGCTGTTCGACGCCGAGCGGGAGCGAGAGCTCGCCGTGGCGCTCGCCCGCGTCCTGGCCGACGCCGGCCTCGCCGAGGATCTCCGCCGGCGCGCAGTCGCGCGCGCGGGGTTCTTTACGCCGGAGCGGACGTCCGGGCGCGTCCTGGACGTCCTGCGCGGCGTGCACGCGGGCCGCGTGTAATGCGCCTCGGGCCGCGCTCCCGGGAGGCGCACTAGATGTGCGGCATCGCCGGCCATGTCGGCCCGACGGCGCGCGAGCTCATGCCCGCGATGCTCGGGCTCCTCAAGCACCGCGGGCCTGACGACTCGGGAATCCACTCCTCGGCCGACGTCGGCCTCGGGATGACGCGTCTGGCGATCATCGATCTCGTGACGGGCCAGCAGCCCATGAGCGACCCCACAGGACGCTACTGGATCGTCTTCAACGGCGAGATCTACAACTTCCGCCAGCTGCGGACCGTGCTGGAGGCCGGCGGTCGTCGGTTCCGGACGAGGAGCGACACCGAGGTCATCCTCCACGCCTATGCCGCGTACGGCGAAGCGTGCGTCGAGCGCCTCTCCGGCATGTTCGCCTTCGCCATCTGGGACGGCGCCGAGCGGCGGCTGTTCCTCGCTCGTGACCGGCTGGGAAAGAAGCCGCTCTACTACTGGCACCGTGGGCGCCTGTTCCTCTTCGCCTCGGAGCCCAAGGCGCTTCTTTGTCATCCGGCGGTCTCCCGGGCGCTCGACTGGCCGGCGTTCCATCACTACCTCGCGTTCGGCTACACGCCCGCCGCGCGCTCGATTTTCGACACGATCCACAAGCTCCCGCCGGCCCACACGGCGACGCTCGTCGACGGGCGCCTGACGCTCAGCCGCTACTGGCAGCTCCCACTGGGCGTTGCGGCCGCGCGGCCGCGGCCCCGGCTCGCGGAGAGCGCCGCGGCGGTGCGAGAGGGATTGCGCGAGGCGGTGCGGCGACGCCTCGAAAGCGACGTGCCGCTCGGCGTCTTCCTCTCGGGCGGCATCGACTCGAGCGCCGTGGTCGCCAGCATGCGCGAGGTGACGTCGGGCCGGATCGCGACCTTCTCGGTGGGCTTCGGCGGCACTGCGCCCTCGTACGACGAGTTGCCGTACGCGCGGCTCGTCGCGAAGCGCTTCGAGACCGATCACCACGAGGAGATCCTCGAGCCCGACGTGCAGGCGATGCTCCCGGCGATCGTCCGGGCGTTCGACGAGCCGTTCGCCGACTCCTCCGCGATTCCGACGTACATCGTGGCCCAGGCGACGGCGCGTCACGTCAAGGTCGCGCTGTCGGGGATCGGCGGCGACGAGACCTTCGGCGGTTATCCACGCTATCTCGGCCTCCGCGCGTCGAAGCTCCACGGGAGGCTCCCGCGCTGGCTCCGCCACGCGTCGCGCGCGCTGGCCCGGCGGGTGCCCGACTCGGCGTCCAGCCGAAACTGGAGCGACTGGGCTCGGCGCTTTACCGATCACCCCGATGCCACCCTGTGCGATCGATACATCGGCTGGACGCGCTTCTTCGGCGACGCGGAGCTGGTGGGACTCGCCCGGCCAGCGCTGGCGGCGCATCTCGAGCCCGGCGTGGACGCGTCCCAGCAGGAGGCGTTCGCCGCGGGCGGACACGGCGACCCCGTGGACGGCGCGTTTCGCCTCGATCTCACCACCTATCTTCCCGACGATCTCCTCGCGATGGCCGATCGGATGAGCATGAACCACTCCCTCGAGGTCCGCGCCCCGTTCTGCGACCACCGAATCGTCGAGGAGAGCCTGCGCCTGAGCCCGCAGATCAAGATTCCCGGTGGTCGCTTGAAGGGGCTCCTGAAAACCGCCTTCACCGGGGTCTTGCCCGAGGAGGTGCTCGCCCACCGGAAGCAGGGTTTCATGATCCCGCTCGGAGACTGGCTCCGCGGCGACCTTCGCGCGACGCTGGAGGACCTCCTCGGCGCCCACCAGGTGCGGGCGCGGGGCCTCTTCGACGTCGACGCCGTGGAGGGCCTCAAGCGCGAGCATCTAAGCGGCGCACGGACTCACGCCGACCGCCTCTGGACGCTGATGATGGCCGAGCTGTGGATGCGCGAGTACCTCGACCAGCACGGACTCTGGACGCTCCGGTGACGGGCGCGTGAACGACACGCTCCGCGTCCTCATGGTCTCCGACGTATCGCCGTCGTACCCGGCGGGCGGGGGAGAGCGGATGCTCTGGGAGCAGGCGCGGTGTCTCGCGGCGCGCGGTCACGACGTGCGTGTCGTGAGCCGCGCCGATTCCGATGCCGCCGGGCCTGTTTCCCTCGAGCGGGCGGGCGTCCGGATTCGCCAGTTTCCCCTGGATCGGCGCTCGGTCGCGCGATTCATCAAGAGCTCGATCCTCGGGGCGCGGCGCGCGACGGCAGCCGAGCTGGCGCAGCAGACGGCGGACGTCCTGCACCTGCATCAGCCCCTCGCCGGCTACGGAGCGCTCACCTCCCGGGCCGGCGGTCGACTCCCGAGCCTCTACAGTTTCTATTCGCCGGCGCCGCTCGAGTACCGGTCGCGCCGCGGGATGACCGCCCGCCATCGGGCCGGCCTGATGGGCGCGACTGCGACCGCGATACTGTGGGCGTTCGAGCGCGCGTGCCTCCGACGTGTCGCGCTGGTCCACGTTCTCAGCCACTTCGCCGCCGACCAGGCCTGGCAGCTGTACGCCGTTGCGAGGGAGCGCATCGTCATGATCCCCGGCGCGGCGGCGACGGAGCGCTTTCGGCCGGCCGCGGATCGCGGCGCGGTCCGGCGCGCGCTCGGGATCGCTCCGGACCGATCGCTCTTGTTCACGGTCAGAAATCTCGAGGCGCGCATGGGCCTCGACAATCTGCTGCGCACGATGGCGATCGTGAAGTTGCGGCGGCCGGACACCATGCTGCTGATCGGAGGAGCCGGCTCTCTGCGAGGGGTCCTCGAAGCGCAGAGCCGCGCGCTCGGGGTCGACGACCACGTGAAGTTCCTTGGGTTCGTGCCCGACGAGGCTCTCCCCGGCTACTATCAGGCGGCCGACGTCTTTGTCCTTCCGACACGCGAGCTCGAGGGCTTCGGGCTCGTCACCGTGGAGGCGCTCGCGTGCGGCACGCCCGTCCTCGGCACACCGGTGGGCGCGACGCCCGAGATTCTGAAGCCGCTGTGCGAGTCGCTTGTCTTCCGCGGCACGGCTCCCGAGGTGATGGCCGAGGGCCTCGAGCGCTTCCTCGAGCAGAAGGAGCGCGATCCGGACGCGTACGTGCGCCTTCGCGGCGCGTGTCGCGAGCACTGCGAGCGTCACTACTCCTGGGAGCGCGCGACCACGGACCTCGAGCGCGCGCTCCGGCGCGTTGCCGAGGGGCGCGCGGACGCGCCCGCGGGGCGCGCGGACGCGCCCGCGGGGCGCGCGGGGCCGACGCCGGCGCCCGAGTGTCCCGCCTGTGGCGAACCGACCAGTCCCAGCGAGGTGATCTATCGCGGAGTGCGGCATCGCCAGTGTGGGAGTTGCGGGAGCTCGCTCGCGACCGTCCTGCCGACCGGGCCGGAGCTTCAGCACCAATACGAGATGGACTATCCGCTACGCTTCGCCCCCGAGCGGGTGACCGTAGGGCGGGCTCGCCTCTTCGGCATGCTCCTCGACCGGCTCGCGACCCTCGACCCCGGCCGGGAGGATCGGCCACGGCTCCTCGACGTGGGCGGCGGCGGTGGCCATCTGGCCGTGCTCGCCCGCGGCCGAGGGTGGCGCGCGGTCAGCACCGACCTGGCGCGCCAGGCGTGCGCCGTCGCGCGCCGCGGTGGAGAGGTGCCGGCGGTCCAGGCCGATGGCGCCCTGTTGCCGTTCCGTGACGGGACGATCGATGCGGTGACGCTGGTCAACGTCGTCGATCAGGCTCGCGAACCGCTCACGATCCTGCGAGAGGCTCACCGCGTGCTCGTCGCGGGCGGACTGCTCTCCCTCCGCGTTCCGAACGCCCGCTTCCACCGTCCGTGGGTGCGGCTGTTGATCGCGCTCGGCCCGCTCGCCCGGACCCGGGGCTGGGACGCATATCCCATCGTCCACCACTTCGCGTTCACGCCTGCCGGGCTCTGCCGCCTCGCGGAACGTACAGGCTTCAGGGTGCTCGAGGTCGGAAACTCGGCGGTGGTCTCGAGGGAGCCCGCAACCGAGCTCGTGGCGAGCGCGAGGCTGCCGCGGTGGGGCCGCGCGGCGATCGCGGCGGGCGTGGCCGCGCTGGCCTCGCTCTCGGGCAATCGCTGCCTCGTCGGACCCTCCATGGAGCTGTACGCACGAAAAGGGCCGGGGTGAGTCGTGCGCGTCCTCCACGCAATCACGCGGCTCACGCTGGGCGGCTCGTCGGAGAACACCATCGCCTCGTGCGTCGCGCTCAGCCGGGCCGGGTACGACTGCACGCTGGCCACATCCTTCCGCGAGTCCGAGATTCCCTCGCTCGAGGATGCGCGCCGGCGCGGATGCCGGGTCGTGGACATTCCGTCCCTCGGCCGGGAGCTCGCCCCGCTCGACGATCTGGCCGCGCTCTGCCAGTTGCTCAGGCTGATCAAGCATGAGCGGCCGTCGATCGTCCACACACACACGTCGAAGGCCGGATTCGTCGGCCGCCTGGCCGCGCGGATCCGGCGCGTGCCCGCGGTGATCCACCAGCCGCACGGCCACATTTTCTATGGGTACTACAGCCCCCGCCGGACCGCGTTCTTCACGGCGCTCGAGCGCCGGGCGGCGAGATGGACCGATCGGATCATCACACTGACCGAGCGCGGCACGGCGGAGCACCTGGCGCAAGGCATCGGCCGACCCGAGCAGTACATCACGGTGCCGAGCGGCGTCCCGACGGAACGGCTGCGCGCGGCCGCACCGTCCCGGGCCCAGGCGCGCGCACGCCTCGGGCTCGACGGGAACGCCTTTGTCATCGTCGGTCTGGGCCGCCTCATCCGGATCAAGGGCTTCGATCTCCTGGTGGGTGCGCTCCCGAGCGTCAGCGCCCAGATCCCCTCGACGCGTGTTGTGCTCGTCGGCGACGGGCCCGAGCGGGTCGGCCTCGAAGCGCTCGCCGCATCACTGGGCGTGACCGACCGGGTGCGCTTGACGGGCGACAGGGTCGACGTGCCCTCGCATCTCGTCGCCGCGGACGTCGTGGTCGTGCCCTCCCGGAACGAGGGCATGGGGCGCGTCATCGTCGAGTCGATGGCGCTCGGGCTCCCGGTCGTCGCGACCGCCGTCGGGGGCATCCCCGCGGTCGTCACTGACGGCGAATGCGGGCGGCTGGTCGAGCCCGACAATGTCCAGGCGCTCGCGGCGGCGCTCGTCGAGCTCGGACGCGATCCCGGCCTGCGCCGTAAGCTCGGGGACGCCGCCCTGGAACGCGCCGAGGCGTTCTCGACGACGGTGGCGGACGAGAAGCTCCTCGCCTTGTACGAGGCGCTGGTCCGCGAGAAGCGACTCGCGTGAGTCGCGTCGCGTGAGTCGCGTCACCCTGTTGCTTGCCGTGCTCGTCGGGGCGCTCATCGGCCCGGCCGAAGGCTTCGACCGGCTTCCCGCGGTCCTCCACCTCCACTCCGATCTGTCCACCGGCGATTTCCCCCTCGAGCAACTCGCCGCCATGGCCGAGAAGCAGGGTATCGGGGCGCTGCTCCTCGCCGAGAACTACCTCCTGCGCGTCGAGTACGGCTTGCCGCCCTTCCGCGCGCTCACGCGCGCGGTCCGCGAGGAGCGCTCCGTGCTCGCTGAGGGAGTCGACGGCTACCTGGCGCGTGTCTCCCGGGTGCGCGCGAGCAACCCGCGAGTCCTGATCGTCCCGGGCGTCGAGGTCCTTCCGCACTATTTCTGGAGCGGTTCGCCCTTGGCGCTCGATATGACGGTGCACAACACGCAGAAGAACCTTTTGGTCTTCGGCATCACGGACGCCGCGACGCTCCGCTCGCTGCCGGTCACCGGGAGCCCGGTCGCGGGTGGCTACGGGTGGGCCTCGGTGCTCGACGCCCTACCGGGCGTCCTCGTCATTCCCGGCGTCCGAATCCTCGCGCGGAAACGGCGATCCCTCAAGAGAGTCGGCCGCGTGGTGGTCGTCGTCCAGCGGCGCCGGTGGCTCGCCGGCGGGCTGCTGTGCGGCGTCGGCGTGCTGGCGCTCGCGCGCGGGTGGCCGTTCACGACAGATCCTTATCCACCCTATCGCGACCTCGGCCTCACGCCTCACCAGGAGTTGATCGACTACGTGAATCGGGCGGGTGGCGTATCGGTGTGGTCGTTTCCCGAGGCGCGCGACGAGGGCGAGCAGTGGATCGGTCCGATCCGGGTCGCATGGCGCACGGCGCCGTATCCCGACGATCTGCTGAGAACGGCGCGCTACACGGCCTTCGGCGCTGTCTACGAGGACACGACGCGTGTCGAGCAGCCCGGCGGCGTCTGGGACCGCCTGCTCGGTCAGTTCGCGTCGGGGGACCGCAGCCGGCCGGCCTGGGGCATTGGCGAGTCCGGGTTCCACGGATTCAGCGCGGGCAAGGACTTGGGAACGGTGCGGACCGTGTTCCTGGTGGAGGATCGGTCGGAGGGCGCGGTGCTCAGAGCTCTCAAGAGCGGCCGCATGTACGCAGTGCAGCGAGAACGCGAGGCCGAGCTCGTGCTCGCCGAGTTCTCGGCGCGGGCCGGCGCCGCCACGGCGGTGACAGGTGAGACCCTGCGGGCAGGGGAGGCGACTCCGATCGAGATCTCGGTGGCGGTGGAGGCGACCGGCGGCCCGTCGCGCGAGGCTCGGGTGACACTGGTGCGCAACGGCGGGGTCGTCGCGGTGTGGACCGGACCGACGCCGATCCGGGCGGTCCACCGCGACACCTTCGACGGCGCGCCCGCGTTCTACCGGCTCGACGTTCGGAGCCCCGGCCGCCTGCTCAGTAATCCGATCTTCGTGAAGCAGCCGTGAGCGCGGCCGAGATACGCCGATGAAAATCGCGATCCACCAGCCGCACTATCTGCCTTGGCTCGGGTACTTCGCCAAGTGGGCCGTCGCCGACCTCTTCGTGTTTCTCGACACCGTGCAGTACGAGAAAAATGGCTGGCAGAACCGCAACCGGATCAAGACTCGCGACGGACCGCGTTGGCTGACGGCCCCGGTCCGCACCCGCCTCGGCACGGCAATCCGCGACGTGACGATCGACACGACCCAGCCCTGGCGTGCGCGGCACCTCCGTGCGATCGACAACGCCTACGCCAAGGCGCCGTCGTGGCCGCGCCACCGGGACGAGCTGCAAAGCTTCTACGGCCGAGAGTGGGATCGCTTGGCACCGCTCGCCGTCGAGAGCGCCCAGTGGCTGGCCCGGGCGCTCGGCATCTCGATTCCGACGCGGCTCGCGTCGGATCTCACCCTCCCCGCCAGGGCTCGGACGGACGCGACGTCGCGGCTCGTGGCGCTCTGTCAGGCCGTCGGCGCCGACACTTACCTGGCCGGGCGCGACGGCGCCCTCTACCTGGCCGTGGACCAGTTCGCGGCCGCGGGGATCGCGGTCGAGACGCAGCGGTACGAGCACCCCGTGTACGCTCAGGAACACGGGGAATTCGCTCCGTTTCTCTCCGCGCTTGACTTATTATTGATGCACGGCGATGAGGCCCTCGGCATTCTCTGTGGGGGAAGCACGTGGTCGCCTCTGTTGCCCGAGCCACGATAGGTGAACATCCTCGCCTTCGGCGCGCACCCCGACGACATCGAGTACGGCTGCGGCGGCATGCTGGCCAAGTACGCGCTGCGCGGGCATGCCGTCTATCTGTTCATCGCCTCCGACGGCGCGCTCGGCGGCGACGCCGAGGTGCGGCGGCGGGAGCAGAAGGACGCGGCACGCATCCTGGGCGTGCGCGAGGTCTTCTGGGGCGACTACCGGGACACCGAGGTGCCGCTCACGCGGGAGATCATCGTCCGGCTCGAGTCGGTGATCCGGAAGATCGAGCCGCGGATGATCTTCGTCAACTCACCCGACGACACGCACCAGGACCATCGCAACCTGGCTCAGAGCGCAATGTCGGCGACACGCTACGTGCCGAACTTCCTCTTCTACGAGGTGCCGTCGACGGTGAACTTCGCCCCGAACTGCTCCACGGACATCGCCGAGGTCCTGGACACGAAGCTGGCCGGCCTCGAGGCGCATCGGTCGCAAGTGACGAAGACCAACATCGAAGATCTGACGATCCTGGAGCTGGCGCGATCGTGCGCCAACTTTCGGGGCATTCAAGCGCGGGTCAAGTACGCGGAGGCGTTCCAGTCG
>JAHFDK010000331.1:0-2181 GCA_023249095.1 Candidatus Rokuibacteriota bacterium
TTCCGTCCACGCTTTCACGACCAGATCCCACGCCTCGGTCATGCGGGGCCGAGCGTCGGCGAGCGGCACGCTGTAGGCGAGAAACTCCTGGGGCACCCCGCGCACGAACCCCGAGATAATGCGCCCGCCCGACATGACGTCGAGCATCGCGACCTCCTCGGCGAGCCGGACCGGATTCGCGTGGAGCGCGGGCAGGTTGCCGAAGATTCCGATCTTGATGTTCTTCGTCCGCTGGGTGAGCACAGCGGCGACGAGGTTGGGCGAGGGCATGAGCCCGTAGGGCTTGGCGTGGTGCTCGTTGATGCAGATCGCGTCGTAGCCGCACTCTTCGTACAGCTCCATCTGCCGGAAGTGCTCGTCGTAGACCGTCCGGCCGAGGGCCGGATCGTAGAGCCCGTTCGAGTCCGGGTAGTACGACGCCTCCGCGAGGTGCGGCCAGGGCATCAGATCGAACGCGTAGACCTGCATGCTCATCTCCCTGCCAGCGACGACACTCGCCACGTGGGCATGACCTCGCCGCTCCAGGCCTCGAGCGTGCCCGTGATGTTGGACCCCATGAGGAGCGGCAGGACGTGCGTGACGCCGCAGGCCTCGAGCCGACGGACCGTCCGCGTCACCTCGGCCGCCGTCCCGGCGAAGACGAAGCTTCGGGCGATCTCGTCCGGAACCGGGCGCGCGTGCGCTGCCCCCAGCGCGATGTGCTCGTCCCAGCGATAGCGAGCGAGGATCGTCGCCCCCAGCGCGCGCAGCTCGTCGCCGCCGGCGGCCATCCATTGGCCGACGCGCCGGAGCGTGGTGGCCGCCCACGCGCGGGTTTCGTCGACGGCGCGGGCTCCGTCGGCGCCGATCGACGACCCCGCGATCACGACGATGTCGAGCGAGGCCGGGTCGCGCCCGGCCCGGCGTGCGCCGTTCGCCACGTGGTCGAGCGCCTCGCGGATCAGCTCGGGCGCCACGCCGACGTTCAGGATGACGCCGTCCGCCAGCTCGCCGGCGACCTCAAGCACCCGCGGGCTCGAGCTGGCGGCGTAGACTGGCACTCGCGGCGCCCGGATTTTCCCCCGGACCTCGGTGCCGTTCAGCGTCACGGTCTCGCCCGCCACGAGCGCCTTGATGAGGGCCAGTTTGCGGCGGAATTCGGCGGCCCCGTCGGCGGCCAGCCCGACGGTGCCCACCGCGGAGCCCCCCACACCGACGCCGAGCAGGCACCGGCCACCGCTGAACTCGTTCAAGGCTAGAACGCCGCCCGCCGTCACCGTCAGGTCACGCGTCACCGTATTGGTGACGCCGCTCCCGATCTGGATGCGCGAGGTGGCGTTGGCGCACAGGGCCATCGCCGAGTAGAGGTCGGGGGTCAGGAGCTGGGTGTCACCGATCCAGACCGCGTCGAAGCCGAGCCGCTCGGCCATCACCGCGTACTCGACGTACCAGCCGAGCGGGAACGGGCCCCAGAAGCCGGCGCCGAACCTCACGGGAACGTCAGCCTCGCGTCCAGCACCGCCACCTCCTCGTGTGCGGACAGCACTATCGCCCACCGTACGGTCGTTGACAACCCGGGGTCTTCCTCCAGGAGCGATGGTGTCCCCCACCTCGCAGTCCGAGAGGTGAGTTGAGTGCGCCGGAGTCCTTCAGCCGCTACGGGATCGTAGTCGTGACCGTGACCACCGAGCCGTCAGCGAAGTTGGCGGTGAGCGTGAAGCCCGCCCCGCTGGTGAACGGCGTGGGGGTCGTATCGGAGGCGAACAGGAAGAAGGCGCCGCCGTCGGCGACGGCGAAGTTCACGGTGCCGTTCGCGGCGTTCAGGAGGGCGCTGTCGAGGCTCGCCGCGGCCCCGAGGGCCCAGTACACCGAGGCGGAGTTGGTATCCCAGATGCTGCTGGTGCCGGTGCGGCGCAGCTCGAGGGAGGTGACCGTCCGCGCACCGCTGCCGGCCTGGACGGTCACCTGGAAGGTGGCATCAAGGGCGCTGTCCGGGGCGAAGGCCGAGGAGGTCTTTCCGACCTTGTCGCGCAGCTTACCGAGGAACGCGAGGCCGAGCGTTGGCGGTGGCGGCTGGACCGAGAAGCCGCCGGCGCGGACCACCGACTGGCCGTCGGGGTTGGAGACGGTGACGTCGCGCGGGCCGAGCGCCGCGGTGGGCGCGATGGCGAGGGCGACCGAGAGCTGAGTCGACGAGACGAC
>JAHFDK010000331.1:2191-6316 GCA_023249095.1 Candidatus Rokuibacteriota bacterium
AGAAGCCGCCGGCGCGGACCACCGACTGGCCGTCGGGGTTGGAGACGGTGACGTCGCGCGGGCCGAGCGCCGCGGTGGGCGCGATGGCGAGGGCGACCGAGAGCTGAGTCGACGAGACGACGGTCGTGGAGGTGACCGTGACGCCGGCGCCGCAGGACGTGCTCGCTCCGGGCTGGAAGTTGGTGCCGGTCACCGTGACGGTGAGGCTCGTGCCGGGGGCTCCGGTGCTCGGCGCCAGGCTGGAGATCGTGGGCATGACCGGCAGGGTCCCGGTGGCGCTGGCGGAGGTCCCGTCAGCGAAGTTGGCGGTGAGCGTGAAGCCCGCCCCGCTGGTGAACGGCGTGGGAGTCGTATCGGAGGCGAACAGGAGAAAGGCGCCGCCGTCGGCGACGGCGAAGTTCACGGTGCCGTTCGCGGCGTTCAGGAGGGCGCTGTCGAGGCTCGCCGCGGCCCCGAGGGCCCAGTACACCGAGGCGGAGTTGGTATCCCAGATGCTGCTGGTGCCGGTGCGGCGCAGCTCGAGGGAGGTGACCGTCCGCGCACCGCTGCCGGCCTGGACGGTCACCTGGAAGGTGGCATCAAGGGCGCTGTCCGGGGCGAAGGCCGAGGAGGTCTTTCCGACCTTGTCGCGCAGCTTACCGAGGAACGCGAGGCCGAGCGTTGGCGGTGGCGGCTGGACCGAGAAGCCGCCGGCGCGGACCACCGACTGGCCGTCGGGGTTGGAGACGGTGACGTCGCGCGGGCCGAGCGCCGCGGTGGGCGCGATGGCGAGGGCGACCGAGAGCTGAGTCGACGAGACGACCGTCGTGGAAGTGACCGTGACGTCGGCGCCGAAGACTGCGCTCGTCCCCGGCTCGAAGCGGATTCCCTTGACCGTCACGGTGAGGCTCGTGCCCACCGTCCCTCGGTCGGGCGAGATACTCGTAATGATCGGCGCCCCTGGGTTGAGGAGGTCGCTCAGCGCGGAGTCGACTTGGATCCGCGGCCGGGTGGTGCCTGTTCCGCCTCGAGTGTCCGTGATCATGACCCCGGTTTCGTTCAGGGCTTGAAGGATCTCGTCGACGCTCGCGGTCGGCTTGGCCTGCTTGAGCACCGCCCAGGCGCCGGTCACGTGCGGCGCCGCCATCGACGTCCCGCTCGCCACCGCAAACCCGCCACCGGGGTACGACGAGATGATGCCGTCACCGGGGGCGAACAGGGACAGGAAAGGGGCCACGTTCGAGAAGTCGGCGACCTGGTCGCCCTTGGTCGTGGCGCCAACGCTCACGGCGGTGGAGACGCACGCCGGCGCGCTGAGCTGGGCGGTGGACCCGTTGTTTCCGGCGGCCACGACGGTCGCGATGCCCACTGCGCGCAGGTTGTCGATGAACGGCTTGTAGGACTCCTCGTCACAAGTCGAGCCGAAGAGGCCTTCGCCCAGACTCATGTTGACCGCGGCAAAGGTGTGAGTGGTATGCAGGACGTAGACACGCTCGAGGGCGGCGAGGATATCTGACGTGTACGCCCCGAGGCAGGGTGGCGCGCCCCCGCAGTCGAAGAACCCGTTGATGTGTGAGAAGACCTGTATCGCCATGATGTTGGCGCCCCGCCCGACGCCCCAGATCGGCTCGCCTGACGGCGTCCCGTTTCCGGCGGCGATGCCCGTCACGTGGGTGCCGTGCCAACAGCCCTCGATTTCGAGCGGACAGTACACCGCGGCCCCGGGACCAATTTGCTCGTCGGCGCCGTTCGGGCACAGCGTCGTGCTCTGCTGCCCTGACGTGGTGGAGTAGCACGCCTCCTCCACGACCTTGCCGGCGAGGAACGGATGAGCGGAGTCAACACCGGTGTCGATCACCGCCACCACGAGGCCGGTACCGTCGAAGCCCTGAGCCCAGGCCCGGTCGGCGCCAATGAGCGGGACACTGTCCACCAAGACCGGCTTGTGGATCCTGTCTTCCATCACCCGCTTGACCAGGAAGCTCGACGCTTCTAGCTCTTGCAACGCCGGCGGGCCGACCTCGAGCACCATCAGTGGCGTCGTTAGATATCGGCGAAGGACACGATGAGGGTGCGGCGTCAGTCGGCTCAGCACGCGCGAGGCGGTGTCGGTGATCTCCTGCCGGTAGGCGGCTTTGGCTTGGTTCGGGAGAGCGCCCTCGGCACGGCGGCCCGAGGGAATCGCAAGCTCGACGAGCACGCGCACCGCGCCCTCAGCCAGCGCGCGGGCGTGAATGTTGGTCGGCACCACGCGACCGCCTTCGTCACCAGGTGCCGCCCTCGCTTGCGTGGGCATGATGGCGCCGAGCAACAACAGGCTCGCGGCGAGGAGCCGGCGCAGCCCGGCCTTCTCAAATTCCGGAAATGCCCCGCGATAGGGTCGCCGTGACATGGCCCTCTATAGTGGTGAAGGAGCGTGTCAACCGCAAGCCCCTCAGAGCGAGAAGGATTTCGACTCACTTTGCCCACTTGCCTTTCAAATCGATGTAGGAGGGCATGGCCATGAATTCCTCGGGCGACCACGTCCAGAACTGGCTCACGTTCGGATAGCTCGCGATCGGCACGTTTTGAAGCGCTCCGCCCTTTCGCTCGGTCCGGAACACGTACACGGTCTGGACGGGATTGTGGAAGGCGTCGAGCTTGACCTTCCCCCGTGGCGCATCGACCTCGATTTTCCTGAGGACGGCCAGGACCGCGTCGAGGTTCTCGACATCGCCCTTCACGGCCTCGAGCGCTCTCGCGATCATCTGCGACCCGACGTAGCCCTGTTCCGCCGGCGCGTTCATGGGGCGCTTGTACTTGCTCTCGAAGGCCTCGCGCACGCGCCGGTTCTCCGGGAGGTCGAGGGCGGCGCTCCAGTGATACGACGCGATGATGCCGAGGGCCGGATCGCCCAGCTTGTCCAGGAAGCTCTCATCAGTCAGACCGCCCTTGGCGATCAGCGGGATCTTGTCCTTGAGGCCGAACTCGGCATACTGCGTGACGAACCGCATGGCGTCGGATCCGAAGATAGCGACCGCCACGACGTCGGTATCGCGTCGGACTTGCGTCAGGAAGGGCACGAAGTCCGGGACGCCCAGCGGCGGATAGAGCTCCTGGATGACCTGGCCGCCGGCGGCGACGAACGTCCGGGCCACCCCGCCGATATGCTCGTGGCCCGCGGCGAAGTCCGAGGCGATCAGCACCATCTTGCGATAGCCCTGCTTGTACGCCCATTCGCCCAGGGGATGCGAGGCCTGACTGTTGGAGAACGAGCACCGGAAAACGAGATCGCTCCGCTGCTTCTGAGTGAGCCCGTCAGCGCCCGCGTTCATGATCATGAGCGGAACTTTCTTCTCGGTCACGTAGGGGCGGAGCGCGTAGGCGACGGGCGTCTCGATGATCCCGCCGAGGACGTGGACACGATCGCGCTCCACGAGCTTCCGAGCCTTCGTCAGGCCTTCGTCCGGCTTGTTGCTGCCAGTGCTCTCCGTGAAGACCTCGACCCGGCGCCCGCCCGCTCGATTGCCGATCTGGCTCCAGTAGAGAAGAGCCCCGTCGCGCATGTCGATACCGAGCTGGGCGAGCGGACCGGTGTTCGTGTAGATGATGCCGAGCCGCACCGGCTCTCGCTCCTGGCCCCGGGCGGCGGGGACCGCGAGCGAGAGTCCCAGCACGAGCGATGCGCAACCGAGCCCCGTCAGCGTCGGCAGCTTCTGCCGCGTGACGTAGCCGCGGGCCGCGTAGGTCGACGGCGTCGTCAGATAGCCGATCAGCGCGTGGAGCCAGTCACGCTCCACGAGCTTCTGGGTCGTGGTGAGCGCCACGTGCGGGCCGGCTCGTTTTCTCATGACGGCTCCCCCCCCCCGCGGGATTGTGCGAAGAAGATCGCGGAGCTTGCCATCCCTGTCAAGGACGCGGCACCGCTCGCGCAGACGTCGGTGTGGCGGCCCTTGAACGAGGCGTTATCATCGGAGTGGGAGACGGAGTCGCGAACCGCCGTGACGAAGGAGGATTGTATGGCAGCCAAGGCCGAAGCGTTGGTGAAGCAGTTCGAGGCGAAGGTCCAGGAAGCGACCGCCGTGCTCGAACGCCTGAGTGACGCCGACTGGAAGAAAACGACGTCGGCGGAGAAGTGGACGGTCGGCGTGGTCGCGCACCACCTAG
>JAHFDK010000013.1 GCA_023249095.1 Candidatus Rokuibacteriota bacterium
ACGCCGATCGCGGGCGCGCCGCGCACGACGAGCGCTCGGATGGCCTCGGCGACGTCTTCCCAGCGCTGGTAGCCGCGCTCGACCTCGCGCTCTGGGAGCAGCGTCTGGTCGAGGAGGATCAGCCGGCCCCCGGACCATCGCACGGGTGCGATGGTGGTTATTGTAGCGGGGTCCATGAGCACGCCTTGGATCGAGGGTGGCCTGAGAGAGGAGCGGGTGGCTCCGACACGCCCGGTCTGGCCTTCGGCGCGTGAGATTGCAGGCGGCTCTGGATCTCGGCTTCGCCCAGGCCGGCGATCTCGACGACTTTGTTTCTCGCCTGGAGACCGCGGATCACACGGATCCACGACGGCGGAACGCCGAGGGCGCGGGCCAGCAGGGCTGCGACGGCCGTGTTCGCCGCGCCCGCGACGGGCGGCGCCGTGACGCGCAGCCGGAGTGTCGCGTCCTGCCAGCCGACGATCTCATCGCGGGCAGCCCGCGGCTGCACGCGGAGCGACAGCAGCGTGCCCTCAGGCCTTGGCGTCGTCCTTGTCCTCGCCGAACTCGGCCGACATCATCCGGTAGTAGCTCTCGAGCGTCGCGCGGAAATCCTCGATGAGCTGGCGGCGGACGCGCCGGAGCGTCTGGATCTCGCTCCTGATCCTCGCCTCCTCGGCCCGGCCCTCCTCGATGATCTTCTCGCTCCGCAGCTCGGCCTCCCGCATCTGCAGCTCCGCCTCGCGCCGGGCGGCCGCCTTCATCTCGTCGCCGAGCCGGTGGGTCGTGACGAGCGTGTCCTGCAGCGCTCGCTCGCGCTCGCCGAGCCCGCGCGACCGCTCCTCGAAGGTCGCGACCTGCTCCTTGAGCTGCGCGTTCTCCTTGAGCACCGTTTCGTAGTCCTCGGCAACGTCGTCGAGGAAGGCGTCGACCTCGTGGGTGTCGAAGCCCCGCAGCAACTTGACGGTGAACTGCTGTTGGCGGATATCCAGTGGGCTGATGCGCATCGCGACCTCCGGCTCCTATCTTATGCTCAACGCGAAGTCTCGCAGGGAGTCGACGACCACCCACTCAGCGAGCTTGATCGCGACGATCACGACTATCGGCGACAGGTCCAGGCCCATCGTCGCCGGCAATCGGTACCGGATTGGGCGGAGGACGGGCTCAGTCACACGATGGAGGAAGCGCACGATCGGATTGTAGGGGTCGGGGTTCACCCACGAAATCAGCGCGCGGGCGATGATGATCCAGAAGTACGCCTCGAGGACGATGGTGAGGAGCCTCGCCAGCGCCAGGATGACGTTACTCATGACGAACATCACTTCGGTCCCTGGCCGAGCTCGCGCGAGCGCTGGGTCGCCCGCTCGACCGCCTTGATGAACGTCGTGCGGATCCCGCCCTCCTCGAGCGCGGCGATGCCGGCGATCGACGTGCCCCCCGGGGAGCAGACCATGTCCTTGACCGCGCCCGGGTGGAGCCCGGTCTCGCGCAGCAGCGTGGCGGCGCCCAGAACGGTCTGGGTCGCGAGGGTCATGGCGGTGATCCGGTCGAGCCCCATCCGGACCCCGCCGTCGGCGAGCGACTCGATCACGACGGCGATGTACGCGGGTCCAGAGCCCGACAGGCCGGTCACCGCGTCCATCAGCTCCTCGCCGAGCACGACCACGCGTCCGACCGCACTGAAGATCTCGCCGGCGGTCTCGAGGTCGTCGGCCTCGAGACCTTCGGCTTTCGCGATGGCCGTCACGCCTTCGAGGACGAGGGCCGGGGTGTTCGGCATCACCCGGATGAGGCGCGCGTCCTTGTGCAGGACCGCGCGGATCTTCGCGGTGGAGACGCCGGCGGCGATCGAGATCAAGAGCTTCCGGCGCGTGACCGCGGGCGCGATCTCCGTCAACACCGCATCCATGATCTGCGGCTTCACCGCCAGGATCACGATGTCGGCATGGCGCATCAGCTCGGCGTTGTCCGACGAGACCTGGATCCCGTACTGGCGGTTGAGCTCCTTGAGGCGCTCGAGACGCACGTCGGTTGCGTGGATCGCCTCCGCCGGCACGAGGTTCGCCGCGAGGAGTCCTTTGATGAGCGCCTCGCCCATGTTGCCGGCGCCCACGAAGCCGACGCTACGACCCTTGATCGTCATCGTTCCTCCGGTCGCCTCTGATGAGGGGGCGACCCCCCTCATACTCCCCCTCGGGGTCCGAAGATCGCCGTGCCGACTCGGACTATCGTCGCGCCTTCCTCGATCGCCACCTCGAAATCGCCGCTCATGCCCATCGACAGCTCGGAAAGACCGTGTTGCTCGCCGAGCTTTCGCAGCGCGCGGAACCAGACGCGCGAGGCGTCGGGCTCCTTCGCCTCCGGAGGGATCGCCATGAGACCCCGCACCGTCACGTGAGGCATGGCCGCGACAGCCTCGAGGAGCTCGCCGAGTCCGTCCGGCCCCACGCCACCCTTGGACGCCTCGCCGCCGACGTTCACCTCCACCAGCGTGCCCACCGCGCACCCGCGGGCCCGCCCGCGCTTGTCGAGCTCCTTCGCCAGCTCCAGCCGGTCGAGCGAGTGGATCAGGTCGAAGAGCTCGAGGGCGTCCCTTACCTTGTTCGTCTGGAGATGCCCGACCAGGTGCCACGGGACGGGCCGGCCAATCTCGGCGATCTTGCCGCGGGCCTCCTGCACCCGGTTCTCACCGAGCGCCGGCACGCCGGCCTCGATCGCCTGGCGGATCCGCCCGACGTCGACGGTCTTGGAGACCCCGACGAGGAGCACGTCCTCGGCGCGCCGGCCCGCGCGTTCCGCCGCCCGGGCGACCCGTTCACGCACGCGTTCGAGGTTGGCACGAATGTCGGTCATGGGCGCAGGCTGATTCTAGCAGGGGGCTCGGGGCAGGGGGAGGCTCAGGGTGGGGGGCTTGCGGCTGAGGGGAAGGAGCGTCGTCGGCTAGGGAAGTGCGGCGACCGTGACGAGGCGGCCGCGATTGCCCTTGCGGTACGAGTACAGCAGCTCCGGATGGCACGCCGTGCAAAGTCGCGGATTGTCGATTGACGTCGGGGCCACCCCGGCGTCGCTCAAGAGGGTCTCGTTGGCCGCCCACAGATCGAGCATGACGTGCCCGGCGCGCGAGGGCCTGACCCACGTCGTCCAGCGCTCCCCGAACGCGCGCGCCAGCTCTGCCGTGACCGGCTCGTCGACCTCGTAACAGCACGGGCCGATTGATGGCGCAATCGCGACACGGAGCGAGGAGGCGCGTCCGCCCAGCTCTCCGATCGCCCGCACGGCCGCCTGCGTCGCGCCGCGCACCGTCCCGCGCCAGCCGACGTGGGCGAGGCCCAGGATCCGCGCTCCGGGATCGTAGAAGACGATCGCGAGGCAGTCCGCGGTGAAGATCGCAAGCGGCACTCCGCGCTCGGCGGTGACGAGGATGTCGACCGAGCCCGCGAATCCCCCGCCCGCGGGCGCGCGCGCCGTCTCGGCGCCGTGCACCTGGCGCGCGTAGCTCACCCGGCCGATCTCGAGCCCGGCTCCGCCCAAGATCGCCGCGGCCTCAAACCGAAACGGCGCTCTCGGCGCCTCAGGGGAAATCGGCTCGGCGAACGAAGCGATCCCCGGACAGTGCCGCGTCGTCGTCGCATGCGGCAACCCCACGTCGCTGAGCGACGGAAACGTAAAGTACTTCGCCGGCTCTCCGTGCGGACGTAGCTCCGAAGTCATCTCTTCTCGGTGTGACGCTTCTCAGCGTGACAAGCCGACGGGCCGCGGGGGAGCGGGCGGGGCGGGTGGCGGGCGAGGTCGATGAGACCCGTTCCCTCCAAGCGACGACGGACGCATCCGCGCATGATGGAGCCCAGCCGCGAAGGGTTTGCGGACGCGTGCCGCGTGGTCGAGCGACCCCGCCCGCCACCCGCCCCGCCCGCTCCCCCGCGGCCCTAGTCCGCTTGGCGCCGGAGAAAGGCGGGGACCTCGAGGTCGCCGTCGCCGATCTCGCCCTCGGCTTCGGCCCGCGAGTCGGCGAACCGCCGTCGCCACGGCGTCGACGCCGCCGCCGGGACCGAGCGCGAGGCGCGCGGCAGGTCGACCACCTTGCCGCCGACGCCGACCGCCTCCTTCTTCTCGGCAAAGCCCGTCGCGATCACCGTCATCCGGACCTCGTCCGAGAGCTGCGGATCGATGACAGCGCCGAAGATGATGTGCGCCTCCTCGTGCGCGGCTTCCTGGACGATCCGCGCCGCCTCCTCGACTTCGTGGATGGACAGGTCGGCGCCGCCGGTGAAGTTGATCAGGATCCCGCGCGCACCCTCGATCGACGTCTCGTCGAGGAGCGGGCTCGCGACCGCTTTCTGCGCGGCGTCGAGGGCGCGGTTCTCCCCCTTGCCGGTGCCCGTGCCCATCATCGCCAGACCCATGCCCGACATGATCGTGCGGACGTCGGCGAAGTCGAGGTTGACGAGCCCGGGCACCAGGATCAGATCCGAGATCCCCTGCACCGCCTGCTGGAGCACAGAGTCGGCCACGCGGAATGCGGCGATCAGCGGAGTGCCGCGGTCCACGACGGAGAGCAACCGCTGGTTCGGGATCGTGATGAGCGTGTCCACGACGGCCCTGAGCGCCTCGAGCCCGGCCTCGGCCTGGAGCATCCGCTTCCGGCCCTCGAAGGTGAAGGGCTTGGTCACCACCGCGACCGTCAGGATCCCCAGATCCTTCGCGAGCGACGCGACCACGGGCGCGGCACCGGTGCCGGTCCCGCCGCCGAGCCCCGCCGTGATGAAGACCATGTCGGCGCCGCTCAGGAGACGCGTGATCTGATCGGGATCCTCCTGCGCGGCGTTCCGACCGACTTCCGGGTTCGAGCCGGCGCCCAGGCCTTGCGTGAGCTTCGTTCCGAGCTGGAGCTTGACCGGCGCCGGCGAGGCCTGCAGCGCCTGGACATCGGTGTTGGCCACGATGAACTCGACGCCCGTGAACTGCGCCGTCATCATGCGGCTCACTGCATTACCGCCGCCCCCGCCGAGGCCGAACACCTTGATCTTCGCGGCCTGCACTGGGTGCTCGAGTTCGAAGAGCGGGCGCCGCGTGCGATCCTTCTCCATCTCTGCCTCCTCTGGGGGTTCGCCGGAGGTCCGCCTCCGGCCGCGTGAACGGATCACGTCTGACGTGAACAGGGGCGGCTGTCGCCCGTCCCGATCCGGCCTAGAAGATGTCACCCAGGAATCCAGTCACGAGTCGCGTCAGCCGGCCCATCGGGGTGGAGCCCGCGGCGCCCCCCGACTCGCCCGGGGACCGGGAGTGCCTGCCGTAGAGCGCCAGGCCGACGGCGGTCGCGTAGATCGGGCTCTCGATCACGTCCACCAGTCCACCGATGCCGATGGGCACGCCGCGGCGCACGGGCTGATCGAAGATGCCCTCGGCGAGCTCGGGGACGCCTTCCATGATCGAGGTGCCGCCGGTCACGACGACGCCGGCCGTCGCCGCGTCCTGGAAGCCCGCCCGCGCCAGCTCGCGCGCCACCAGCGTGAAGATCTCCTCCACGCGCGGCTGGATGATCTCCGAGAGAAGTTGCCGTGAGAGCTGCCGCGGCTTACGGCCGCCCACCGCCGGCACGTCGACCGTCTCCTCGGCCGGGACCAGGGCCGTCAGCGCGCATCCGTAGCGCTTCTTGATGTCCTCGGCGTCCGCCGTCGGCGTGCGCAGCCCGATCGCGATGTCGTTGGAGATGTGGTCGCCGCCGAGCGGCAGCACCACGGTGTGCCAGACGGCGCCGTTGCGCAGGAGGGCGACGTCGGTCGTCCCGCCGCCGATGTCGATCACCAGGACGCCGAGCTCTTTCTCGTCGTCGTAGAGCACCGCCTCGGCGGAGGCGAGGGGCTCGAGCACGATGTCCTGGACGGTGAGGCCCGCGCGGTTCACCGAGCGGACGACGTTCTGGACCGAGGTGACGGCGCCGGTCACGATGTGCACCTCGACCTCGAGGCGCACACCCGACATGCCGATGGGCTCGCGGACGCCGTCTCCGTCATCGACGACGAAGCTCTGCGGCAGGACGTGGATGATCTCGCGGTCCTGGGGCAGGTTGACGGCGCGCGCCGCCTCGACGACGCGCTCCACGTCGGCCTCGCTCACCTCGTGGTGCTTGCCGGTGATCGGCACGACGCCGCGGCTGTTGACGCCGCGGACGTGGCCGCCCGCCACCCCGGCGTACACGCCCGAGACCTCGACGCCCGCCATTTGCTCGGCCTCGGCGACGGCGGTCTTGATCGCCTCGACCGTCGAGTCGATGTTGACGACGATCCCCCGTCGGAGCCCGCGGGAGGGTGCGGTCCCGACTCCGATGATGTTCAGAACGCCCCGGGCCGCGGGCTCGGCGACGATCGCGCAGATCTTCGTGGTGCCGACGTCCAGGCCGACCGAGAGGTCCAGCGTCTTTGCGCGTCTCATCGCGTCCCCTCCCGCTGGAAGACCACCTGATCACGGAACCGGAGGTCGACCGTTCGCACGTCCTGCGCCGCGACCTGTCCGAGGACCCCTTCGAGGCGCGCCAGACGCTCCTCCCAGTCCTCGCTTCCGAGGCGAACTTCGACGCCGTCGACCGTATAGAGGACCGGGCCCTCCCGGCGGCTCATGTCGATCTCCGAGATCTCCGCGGTCAGCCCGCTGCCGCTTCGGAGGAGCGCGCGGATCACCGCGACCGCCGCGCGGGCCTTCGGCCCGGGGGCCGTGCGCATGGACGCGAGCTCGTCGGCCGTGAGGCCGCTGATGACGGGCATCGGAGGCGCCACGGCCGCGAGCGAGGCGCCGAGCAGCCGCCCCTCCTCGTCCATCCAGTGGAGCCGCCCGCCGTGGACGAGCGTGAACGGACGCCGCTCCTCGACGCTGATCACGACCCGGTCCGGCAGCTCGCGCACGACGTCGGCCCGGCGCACCGCTGGAAGCGATTCCACGCGGCCGGTCACGCCCGTCGTGTCGAGACGGAAGATGTTCGTCCCGCGAGGAATCGCGGCCACCGCCAGGATTTGCTCGGGTGACGTGCGGGACGCACCGCGCACCTCCACGCTCGTCACCGCGAACCGTTGCGTCGTCAGGAGCCAGTGGCCGCCGGCGACGACCGCCGCCGGGATCACGGCGACCGCCACGATGACCCCGACGAGACGCCGGAGCCGGGTGCGCCGGCTCGGACGCCGGAGCCGCGGCCGCCCCACGCGCTGTCCATCGACGAACGCCGAGCGCTCGCCCAGATCGGCGAGGACCGAGGCACGGCTCCTCGGGGAGCTGAGGCCGCTGGGCATCTACTCTCCGATGATCCTGATCTCGTTCTCGAGCACGACCGAGAAGTGGCTGTTGACACGCTCCCGCGTCAGGTCCATGAGGGCCAGGATGTCCGTGGCGGTCCCGCCGCCCCGGTTCACGATGAAGTTCGCGTGCTTGGAGGAGATCTCGGCGCCGTTGACCCGTTTGCCCTTGAGGCCGCACTTCTCGATCATTCGCGCGGCGACGTCGCCCGCCGGGTTCTTCCACACGCACCCGGCGGAGGCGAGCGCCAGCGGCTGGGTAGACTTCTTGATCTTGAGCCGCTGCTTCATCTCCTTCTGGATCTCCGCCATCGGACGGCGGTGCAGGCGCAGGCGGCAGCCGATCAGCACGGCGCCGGCCGGCGCGTTGAAGTTCCGGTACGTGTAGGTGCCCGCGGACGGTTTGTACTCGCCGAGGGTCCCGTCCGGGTGCAGATAGTAGACGGCGCTCACGAAATCGCCGATCCAGCCGTCCGGCGTTCCAGCGTTCATGGCCAGAGCGCCGCCGATCGTGGCGGGAATTCCGACGAGGCACTCGATGCCGCCCAGATTGATGGCGGCGGCTTCTCGAATCATGGCCGAGAGGCTCACGCCCGCCCCGGCGATCGCCTCCTCGCCGTGGAACTCCGCGCGCCCGAGACAGCCCTCGAGCCGCAGGACGACGCCGCGCACGCCGCGGTCCTTGACGAGCAGGTTGTTGCCGCCTCCGATCACCGCCACCGGCAGCTGTTCACGCTCGGCGAACATGAGCGCGTGGCGGATGTCGTCGACGTCCTGAGGCACGACGAAAATGTCGGCCGCGCCGCCGATTCGGAGCGAGGTATGGAAGCTCAGGGGCTCCTTGAACCGCACTTCCCCCCGGATCTCTCCTAGCATGTCGACCTCCCAGTCAGCGAGTCCGCATTCAGGCGTTTCAGCAGCTCCGGGCCGAGCTGGCTCACGTCGCCGGCGCCGAGCGTGATCACGAGGTCGCCCGTCCGGGCGATCTCGCAGAGGTGCTCGACGATGCGCAGCCGGTCGCTCCCGAGGTAGGTGGTGTCGCGATGGCCGTGCGACCGGATCGCCGCGGCGAGATCCTCGGCGGTGACGCCGGGGATGGCCGCTTCCCCGGCGGCGTAGATGTCCATCACGATCAGCGCGTCAGCCAGGTTGAACGCCGTGAGGAACTCCTGGCGCAGGTGCAGGGTGCGGGTGTAGCGGTGCGGCTGGAACACCGTCACGACCCGGCAGTCGAACCCGGCCTTGGCGGCGGCCAGCGTCGCCACGATCTCGGCGGGGTGATGGCCGTAGTCGTCGACCACCGTAACACCGCGGGCACGACCAAGGATCTGGAAGCGGCGCTGGACGCCCGAGAACCCGGCCAGCGCCTTCTGGATGGTGGGGAACGGGATCTCGAGATCCAGGCCGACGCCCACCGCCGCGAGGGCATTGAGCACGTTGTGGCGGCCGGGGATCTGGAGCGCGAGCTCGCCGAGCAGGCTCCCGCGCTGGAAGACCTCGAAGCGGCTCGTCATGCCCGCCAGGCGCAGGCGTCGCGCCACGAGGTCGGCGCCCGACTCCAGGCCGTACGTGATGATCCGCTTCTCGATTCTGGGAATGAGCAGCTGGATGTTCGGCTGATCGAGGCAGAGGACGGCCGACCCGTAGAAGGGGACTCTGTTCACGAACGCGACGAAGGCGTCGCGGATCGCGTCGAGACTCCCGTAGTGATCGAGATGCTCGGCGTCGACGGTCGTGACGACCGCGATCGTCGGCGCGAGCTTCAGGAACGAGCCATCGGATTCGTCGGCTTCGGCGACCAGGTACTCCCCCTGGCCGAGCCGGGCGTTCGAGCCGAGGCTCGTCACCCGGCCCCCCACCACGATCGTCGGATCGTAGCGGCCTTCGGCGAGCACGGCCCCGACCATCGAGGTGGTCGTCGTCTTGCCGTGGGTGCCGGCGACCGCGATGCCGTACTTGAGACGCATCAGCTCGGCCAGCATCTCGGCGCGGGGAATCGTCGGGATCTGGCGCTGGCGCGCGAGCTGGACCTCGACGTTGTCGCGCGAGACGGCCGACGAGTAGACGACCACGTGGGCGCCCTCGACGTGCGCCGCCTGATGGCCGATGAAGATCTTCGCGCCGAGCTCGGCGAGCCGCTCGACAGCGTCGCTGCGTTTCTGGTCGGAGCCGGTCACCCGGTAGCCGAGGTTCAACAAGATCTCGGCGATCCCGGACATGCCGCTGCCGCCGATCCCGACGAAGTGGATCTGCTGGTAGCGCTTAAACATGGGCGTGCTGGGAAATATTCAAGAGTACTCCCGTCGAGACCATCGTGACGAGCAGGGCGGAGCCGCCGAAGGAGATGAAGGGCAGGGGCAGCCCCTTCGTCGGCAACAGGCCCGTCACGACCCCAAGGTTCACGAGGGTCTGCGTCGCGATCAACACGGTGATCCCGAGCGCCAGGTAGCCGCCGAAGGGGTCGGGCGCCCGCAACCCGATCCGGAGCCCGCGCCAGACCAGAACGATGAAGAGCGCGACGATGGCCGCGGCGCCCACGAAGCCCAGCTCCTCGGCGATGATCGCGAAGATGAAATCCGTGTGCGATTCCGGGAGGTAGAAGAGCTTCTGGCGGGACGCGCCGATGCCCTGACCGAAAATCCCGCCGTTGCCGAGCGCGAGCCACGACTGGATGATCTGGAACCCGCTGCCGCGCGGGTCCGACCACGGGTCGAGGAACGCGACGATGCGCCGCAGCCGGTACGGCGCCGCCCAGATCGCCACCACGAGCGGCGGCAACGCGAGCGCGAGGACGAGGCCCAGGTGCCGGACTCGGCCGCCCGCGAGGAACAGGAGCGTGAACGTGAGGGTGATGAGCGTCAGACAATTGCCGAGGTCCGGCTGCGCGAGGACGAGCGCGGCCAGAAGGCCGGCCACCGCGAGCGGCGGCACGAGCCCGCGGCGGAGCTCGGCGATCGCCTCGCCCTTGCGCGCGAGAAAGGCGGCGAGATAGAGCACGAGCGCGAGCTTGGCCAGCTCCGCCGGCTGGAACGACACGGGCCCGAGCCGGATCCAGCGGCGCGTGCCGTTGATCGCCTGACCGAGCGGCGAGACCAGCACCAGCACGAGGAGCACGCCCGCGAAGATCAGGAGCGGGAGCACGAACTCTTCCAGACGATGGTAGTCGAGGCGGATCGCCATCCATAGGCACCCGGCGCCGAGCAGGGCCCAGAACACCTGCTTCTTGAGAAAGAAGTACGGGTCGTGGAAGCGGTCGGCCGCCACGATCGCGCTCGCGGAGTAGACCATCACCACGCCCACCGAGAGGAGGACGATCGCGATGCCGAACAGCCACACGTCGGGCGCGAGCTTCCTGGGCAGTTTAGTCGGGCTGGGGGGGAGCGAGCACCGCTCCTCCCCCAGCCCCCCCCACCGCTCGGAGGAACCCGCCAGACATCAGTCGAGCCGTTCCACGAGCTTTTTGAATACGTCACCCCGGTGTTCAAAATGATCGAACATGTCGAAGGAGGCGCACGCCGGCGAGAGCAGCACGATGTCTCCGGGCGCGGCGAGCGCGCGAGCGCGATCGACGGCTTCCTGGAGCGACCGGCAGAACGTCACCGGGATCGTCGCGGCCGCGAGCGCGGCGCCGATCTTCTCCGCGTCCTCGCCGATGAGGAGAGCGTGGGCGACCCGCCCCCGGGCCGCGGTCGCGAGCGGGCCCCAGGCCTGTCCCTTGCCTTTGCCGCCCGCGATGAGCACGATTCGCTCCGGAAAGCTTTCGAGCGCGCGGAGGGTCGACGCGACGTTGGTGCCTTTCGAGTCGTTATAGTAGTGGACCCCCTTGAGGTCGCGGACCCACTCGATCCGGTGCGCCACGCCCCGGAAGCTCGCGACGGCCGTACGGATCGCCGCGGACGAGACGCCCGTCCAGAGCGCGCACGCCGTCGCCGCGAGGACGTTCTCCACGTTGTGCTGGCCGCGCAGGAAGATCTCCGACAGCGGGCAGATGTCCTCGACGTGGCCATTGAGCCGCGCGGCGATCCGCCCATCGCGGACGAAGACCCCGTGGGCCAGCTCGCGCCGCCGGCTGAACCACACCACCGGCGCGCGCACCCGAGATCCCAGGGCTCGCGTCGCCTCGTCGTCGGCGTTCAGGACAGCGCAATCAGCCGGCGCCTGGTTCGCAAAGATCCGGGCCTTGGCGTCCACGTACGCGGCGAACGTGCCGTGCCGGTCGAGGTGGTCCGGCGTGACGTTGAGGACCACGGCGACCCGTGGCTGGAAGGCCTCGGTGGTCTCGAGCTGGAAGCTCGACACCTCGCACACCACGAGACCGTCGGGCGGGAACGAGAGCGCGTGCGTGGAGAGCGGCGTGCCGATGTTGCCGGCGACGAGGACGGGCCGCGGCTGCTGGGCCAGCACCGCGCCGATCAGCGCCGTGGTGGTCGTCTTGCCGTTGGTCCCCGTGATCGCGATCGTGTCCGCCTCCATCGCCCGCCAGCCGAGCTCGAGCTCGCCGATGATCGGCACCTGCCGGGTGCGCGCCGCGGCGAGCTGGGCACCGTCGAGCGGGATCCCGGGGCTCACCACCACCAGCTCGGTCCCGGCGAAGGCGGCCGCCGGCTCGTCGGCGCCCGCGAGCAGACGCACGCCCAGATCGGCGAGTGCGGCCGCCTCGCGGCCGAGGGCGGCGACCGGTTTTACGTCCGTGCCGATCACATCAGCGCCGGCGGTGCGCAGGAGCCGCGCCGCGGCGACACCGCTTCGCGCGAGCCCGACCACCGTCACGCGACGGCCGGCGAGGGCCTGGAGGTAGGCCCGACCCCGGGTCACCGTGTCCACCTCGTCGAGCGAGCTCACGCGGTCCTCCTTATCTGAGCTTCAAGGTCGTGAGCGCCAGCAGTGCCAACGCGAACGACACGATCCAGAATCGGACGACGATCTTGGGCTCGGGCCAGCCCGAGAGCTCGTAGTGATGGTGCAGGGGCGCCATGCGGAAGACGCGGCGCCCGGTCAGCTTGAAGCTGGCGACCTGGATGATCACCGACAGCGCCTCGACGACGTAGAGGCCGCCGATCAGCGGCAGCAGCAGCTCCGCCTTGGTCAACACCGCCAGCGTGCCGATCGCACCGCCCAGGGCCAGCGAGCCCACGTCGCCCATGAAGATCTCGGCCGGATGGCAGTTGAACCAGAGGAACCCGATCGCCGCGCCGATCAGCGCGCCGCAGAAGACCGTCAGCTCGCCCGCGCCTCTCACGTTGAGGATCTTGAGGTAGTCGGCGGCCCGGAAGTTGCCCGTGAGGTACGCGATCACACCGAACGCGGCGCCGGCCATGATGACCGGGCCGATCGCCAGCCCGTCGAGCCCGTCCGTCAGATTCACGGCGTTCGAGGCGCCGACGATGACGAGCATCGCGAACGGGATCCAGAGCCAGCCCAGATTGACGAGCCAACCCTTGAAGAAGGGGATCGACAGCACCGGCAGCCAGGCGCTGGGCGCCTGCCAGAAGACCAGCTGCACGATCCCCAGGGACAGCACGAGCTGCGCGCTGAACTTCACCCGCGTCGCGAGGCCCTTGCGCGTGCGCAGCTTGGTCATGTCGTCCCAGACGCCGATCAACCCGAAGCCCGCCGTCGCCAGGATCACCACCCACACGTACCGGTTCCCGAGATTGGCCCAGAGCAACGTCGTCACGAGGATCGCCGTCAGGATGACGATCCCGCCCATCGTCGGCGTGCCCTTCTTGGTGCGGTGCCGCTCGGGGGTATCCTCGCGGATCGTCTCGCCGCCATGCTGCAGCACTCGAAGGCGGCGGATCAGCCACGGCCCGACGACGAGCGAGATGATGAACGCCGAGATCAGGGCCATGAACGAGCGGAACGTCAGATAGCGGAAGACGTTGAAGACGATGTGATCCTTGGCGAGCGGGACGAGGAAGTAATAGAGCATCCGGCTCCCTCATCGGGCCAGGCGCGCCACCAGCGCGTCCACGACCCGCTCCATGCGCATGCCGCGCGAGCCTTTCACGAGCACGACGTCGCCCGGCGCCAACCCTTTGAGGAGGTGGGCCACCGTGTCCTCGAACGTCGTGGCGTGGTGCGCCGCGGCCAGGCCCGCCGCGCGCGCGGCCTCGACGGCCAACCGCGCCAGCCGCCCCACGCCGACGAACTCGTCGGAGCCGGCCGCCACCACCGCGCGGCCCATCTCCTGGTGCGCTTCCTCGGCGATCGCGCCAAGCTCCAGCATATCGCCCAACACCACCACGAGGCGTCCCGACGGCGCGGCCGCGCGGCGCGTCGCGGCGGTCTCGAGCGCGGAGCGGACCGAGACGGGATTCGCGTTGTACGTATCGTCGAGAATACGCACACCGCCCGCGTCGCGCCACACGCAGCGACCCGCCACCGGCCGGGCCCCGGCGAGCCCGCGGGCGATTTCGTCGAGCGGCCAGCCCAGCGCCACGCCCACCGCCGCGGCGGCGAGCGCGTTCGTCACGTTGTGCCGTCCCACCAGGGCGAGCGTCACGGGTGTCCGCTCTCCCCCGCTCTCGAGCGTGAACGCGAGCGTCCGCGCATCCTCGACGATGTCCCCCGTCGCCCGCACGTCGGCCCCGGGCGAGCGGCCGTACGTGATGACGGGCGCGCCGCTGTCTCGTGCCATGCCCGCCACCCGCGGATCGTCGGCGTTGAGCACGACCCGCCCGTCGGCGTCGACGGCGCGGACCAGCGCCGCCTTCTCGGCGCGGACGCCGTCGAGCGAGCCGAGGAACTCGGTGTGGGCGTGCGCGACCGTCGTGACGACGGCGACGGTCGGTCGCGCGAGCCCGGCCAGCGCCGCGATCTCGCCGGGATGCTGGCTGCCGATCTCGAGCACGATCGCCTGGTGCTCGGCGGTGAGCCGGAGGAGCGTCAGCGGGAGCCCCCACTGGTTGTTGAAGCTCCCGCTCGGCTTCAGCACCTGCCAGCGCATGCCGAGGACGCCGGCGATCAGCTCCTTGGTGGTCGTCTTGCCGTTCGAGCCTGTCACCGCCACGACGGGGATGGAAAATCTCGCACGGTGGTAGGCGGCGAGCATGCCCAGAGCTCGCGTCGTGTCCTCGACGAGCACCAGCGGTACATTGGCCGGCACGTCGTCGTGGAGCGCGTGCACGACCAGGCACGCGGCACCGCGGGAGGCCGCCTCGGCAAGGAACGCGTGACCGTCGAGGCGGTTGCCCCGGATCGCGAAAAAGGCTTCGCCGACGCCGAGCGCTCGAGAGTCGACGGACACCCCGGTGACGGGCACGCCGAGGTCGCCGGCGACCAGGGCGCCCTGGCTGGCGCGGACGATGTCCTGCACGGTGAAGGGTGGCACGGGCGCTCCTAGGTCCTCGGCTCGGACAGGATTCGTCGCGCAACGTCGCGGTCGTCGAACGCAAGCACGTCGGCGCCGATGATCTGATAGGTCTCGTGCCCCTTCCCGGCAATGACCACCGTGTCGCCGGGCTCGGCCCAGGCGATCGCCGCCGCGATCGCGGCGGCACGGTCGGGCTCGGTTGCGTAGCGGCTCGCGGCCGGCCCGGCCCGGCGCACACCGGCCACGACCTCGTCGATGATCGCCTCCGGCCGCTCCGAACGTGGATTGTCGGAGGTCACCCACACGCGGTCGCAGAGGCGCGCGGCGATCCCGCCCATGATCGGCCGTTTGCCGCGGTCGCGGTCGCCGCCGCAGCCGAAGACGACCCCGAGCCGCCGGCGAGTGAGCTTCCGCGCCGTGGTCAGCACGCGCTCGAGGGCGTCGGGGGTGTGGGCGTAGTCGACGATCACGAGGAACGGCTGGCCGGCCCGCACCTGCTCGAAGCGCCCCGGCACGGTGCCGACCGCCGCGAGGGCCTGCGCGATGGCGGGCGGCTCGAGGCCCAGCGCGAGCCCGGTCGCCACGGCTCCGAGCAGGTTCATCACGTTGTGCTCGCCGATCAGCGGCGACGTGAGCCCGACGCGGCCGCGCGGCGTCTCGACCGTCATGCGGATGCCTTCGAGCGACGAGGCGTGCTCGACGGCTCGGACACGCGCGGAGGCGCCGAGCCCGAAGGTGAGCGCGGCCAGGTCGAGCCCGCTGACCATCGTCGCCCCCGCCGGATCGTCCCCGTTGACGACGGCGGTGCGGGTGGGCTTGGGCGACCCGGCGAGGAGCTCGAACAGCCGGCGCTTGGCGAGCCGGTAGCTCTCGAGCGTTCCGTGGAAGTCGAGGTGATCCTGCGTGAGATTCGTGAACACCGCCACATCGAACGCGAGGCCGTCGGCGCGCGCGAGCGCGAGCGCGTGCGACGACACTTCCATCGCGACGCCCCGGACGCCGCCGTCGCGCATGTGCGCGAGCATCGATTGGAGGTCGAGCGCCTCCGGGGTCGTCTGGCCGGCCGGTCGCGTTTCATCGCCCAGCACGTACTGGATCGTGCCGATCACGCCGGTGGCGAGGCCGCGGGCGCGCAACAGCGCCTCGATCAGATACGAGGTCGTCGTCTTGCCGTTGGTCCCCGTGATGCCGACGAGCGTGAGCTGTCGCGACGGATGGCCGTAGAACGCGCCGGCGAGTCGGGCGAGCGACACCCGGACCGACGGCACGAGCACCTGGGCGACGGAGAGCCCGGCGACCGGCTCACCCTCGGTGACGACGACCGCCGCCCCCCGCCGCACGGCATCCGGGATGAAGTGGCGCCCGTCCTGCTTGAACCCGGGGACCGCGACGAAGCACCCGCCCGGCTCGACGCGGCGCGAGTCGCCGGCGATGGACGAGACCGACCGTGGCGGCTCGCCGATCACCCGCTTCTCCGGGAGCGCCGCGAGCAGCTCGCTCATGGCCGTGCCCCTCCCCCCCATCTCACCGCTCGCCTCGCGCCGCGCGCGTCAATGTGAGGCGGGCGACCGCGCCCGGCTCGAGCGGCTCACCTGGCGCCGGCACCTGGCGAACCACGCGTCCCTGCCCCGCGAGCCGGACCTCGACCCGGAGTGGCTCGAGGGCTCCGAGCGCCTGGCGCAACGTCTTCCCGGTGAGGTCGGGCATCCGCCTCGTCCCATCGGGCTCCACCACCTCCGGAGCCGTGCTCACCAGTCTCACCCGCGCCGGGGCGACGGCCTCGGCACCCGTGACGATCTGCAGCGGCTGGGCGTCGCGCGGCGGGACCTCGAGGTAGCGGAGGATCTCGCGGCCGATCGCGTTGAAGATCGGCGCCGCCGCCTCGCTGCCCCACTTCTCGTTCTTGGGCTCGTCGAGCATGACGAGCATGGCGAACCGAGGCTCGTCGGCCGGGGCAAAGCCGACGAACGACAGGACCCCCGGCGCGCGCGAGTAGCGCCCGGTCGCCGGATCGAGCTTCTGGGCCGTGCCGGTCTTGCCCCCGACCGCGTACCCGGGGATCGCCGCGAAGCGTCCGGTGCCCGCGTCCACGACCCGGACGAGCAGGCGCGAGAGCGTCCGCGCGGTGTCCGGCGAGATGACCTGGCGGACGGCCTTGGGCTCGAAGCGGCGCGTCTCGCGGCCCTCGGCGTCGAACGTCGACCGCACCAGCCGGGGCAGCATCAGCGTACCGTCGTTGGCGATCGCGCCGAACGCCGCGACGAGCTGGAGCGCCGTGACCGAGATTTCCTGGCCGATCGACATCGTCGGCAGCGACAGGAGCGACCACCGCTGCGGGTCGCGCAGGAGCCCCCGGCTCTCGCCGGCGAGGCCCACGCCGGTCGTCGCGCCGAAGCCGAAGGCCTTCATGTACCGGTAGTAGCGCTCGCGGCCGAGCGCGAGCCCGACCTTGATCGACCCGATGTTCGACGAGTTCTGCAGGACCTCGGCGAACGTGAGCCATCCGTATTTCTTCCAGTCGTGGATCGTCGTCCCGGCGAGCGTGATCGCGCCGTTCTCGCCGTTGATGCGGTCGTCGGGCCGGACGACGCTTTCTTCGAGCGCTGCCGCGGCGAGGATCGCCTTGAACGTCGAGCCCGGCTCGAAGGGGTCGGTCACCGCGCGATTGCGCCAGTGGTCCGCCGACGGCACGTCGAGGAAGGTGTTCGGGTTGAACGTCGGGCGGATCGCCATCGCGAGGATGTCGCCCGAGCGCGGTTCGAGCACCACCACCATCGCGGCCTTCGCGTGCGTCCGCCGGTAGGCGGCGTCGATCTCTCGCTCGGCGATGTACTGGATCGTGCTGTCGATCGTCAGCATGACGCCGTGGCCGGGCAGCGGTGGTCGGAGCAGGTGTTGAGTCGCCACCTCGCGGCCGAGCGCGTCCCGTCCGGCGATCGCCTTGCCGGGCACACCGGCCAGCTCCGCGTTGAAGGCCCGCTCAATGCCCTCGAGCCCGCCTTCGACGCCCTCGAACCCGACGACGTGCGCCGCCAGCTCGCGATTCGGATAGAGCCGGAGCGGCTCGGGGAGGAAGCCGAGCCCGGGCTCGCGGAGGGTCCTGACCTGCTCGGCGATGGTGGGCGGGAGCTTCCGCCGGAGCCATACGAAGGGGCGGGCGCTCGTCAGCGCGGCGTGAACCTCCGGCTCCGACAGGCCGATGACCGGCGCCAGGCGCGCGGCGATGCGGACCGGGTCGCCGACGCTGCGCGGCTGGACGAACAGCGACTCGGTCGCCGTCGACGTCGCGAGCGCGGCGCCCCGGCGGTCGACGATGGGCCCCCGCTGCGCGCGGAGCACCACCGTGCGCGAGTACTGGCGCTCAGCGAGCTGCGACAATTCACCGTGCTTGACGATCATCAGCCAGGCGAGACGACCGGTGAGGCCTCCGAACGCGAGGGCGAGGATCGCCGCCAGCACGAGCACCCGCGTCCGGACGGCGGCGTCCTTCACTGGGCCGGCGGCCTCGGCGCGACGAGAGACGCGGCGCGACTGCGGTCCGCCGTCAGGCCCGTCCCGCCGGTCACGTATTCTTTCGCCAGCCGGATCTGATCCCGTGCGGGTACGACGAGGCCGATCTGCCGTGCGCGCGCCTCGAGGCGGCCCGGCGACCGGAGCGTGGCCACCTCGATCTCGAGCTGGCGGATCCGCTCGTGGGCGCGCCCGCGCTCGCTCCGGAGCGCGTCGAGCCGGTACGCGAGATGGACCTGTTCGATTCGTACGCCGGCGACGGTGAGGGCGCCGGCCGCGAGCAACGCCGCGGTGGCGAGGGCCACGACGAGCGAGCGGCGCACACGTCGGTCGGGTTCGTGATGAAGTCGCTGGTCCTTCGTCATGGGAGCCGCTCCAGCACGCGCAGCTTCGCGCTCCTGGCGCGGGGGTTCTCCCGCACCTCGTCGTCCGCGGGCTGGCGGGGCGACGGCTCG
Source organism: Candidatus Rokuibacteriota bacterium (assembly GCA_023249095.1). Lineage (GTDB taxonomy): Bacteria > Methylomirabilota > Methylomirabilia > Rokubacteriales > CSP1-6 > AR31. Next base: position 18,543 of record JAHFDK010000013.1, read on the forward strand.
AGCTCGGCGAACCCCGCCGATTCAAGAGCTCGGAACGTCTGCTTCACGATGCGATCTTCGCCCGAATGAAACGCGATGACACCCAACCGGCCACCGGCCGCCAGCAGCGCGGGCGCCTGGGCCAGCGCCTGGCGGAGCGCGCCGGGCTCGTCGTTGACCGCCATGCGCACCGCCTGGAACGTGCGCGTGGCGACGTGGAGGCGGCGAGGCCACGCCGCGCGGGGCACCGCGGCGCGGACGGCGGCCACGAGGTCGCCCGTCCGCGACAGGGGTCGACGGCGCACGATCGCCCGCGCGATACGCCGGGCGTGCGGCTCCTCCCCGTACTCGAAGATGACCCGTGCGAGCTCCGCCTCGGGGAGCCGGTTCACGAGCGCGGCCGCCGGCTCGCCGGCCCGGGGATCCAGACGCATGTCGAGGGGCTCGTCACCCTGGAAGGAGAATCCTCGTCCCGACTGCTCGAATTGCCAGGAGGACACACCGAGGTCCAGGAGAATCGAGCGGGTGCTGTCGATCCCGTGCGCGCCGGCGGCCTGCGCGAGGTCGCGGAAGCTCGAGCGCGCGAGCCGGACGCGGTCGCCGAACGACGCCAGACGCGCGCCCGCCCGCGCGAGTGCCTCGGGGTCCACGTCCAGGCCGAGGAGGCTCACCGAGGCAGCGCTGGCGCTCAGGATCGCCTCCGCGTGACCGCCCATCCCCACCGTCGCATCGATCACCCATCCCTCGCCGCGCGGGCGCAGGAGAAACGCGACCTCGTCGGCGAGCACCGGAACGTGAACCGCTACACTCCCAGGCTCGACAGCCTTTCGAACAGCGACGGCAGCCGTTCCTGACGCGTGCGCTCGTACTCGTCAAACCGGCTGCGATCCCACACCTCGAACTGCGGCAGCCCTCCACCCACCAGGGTGACGTCCTTCGAGAGCCCGGCGTGCTCCCGCGCATCCGGCGGAATCAGCACGCGTCCCGCCGCGTCGAGCGCCACGTCCTTCGCGCGCGAGATGTAGAGCCGGCCGAGCTCGCGCACCTCCGGATTGAAGATCGACTGCTCGCGCAGCTTCGTCTCGATCCGCTGCCACTCCTCCAGGGGGTGCACCTCGAGGCAATGATCATTCGGCACGACGACCAACGCGCCGTCGTACTGCGCGAGAGCGTCTCGAAATCTCGCGGGCACGCTCAAGCGCCCCTTCGGATCGATCGTGTGCTGGTAGCGGCCTCTAAACATACATCGGCTCGACGAGACGTCCCCTCCACTTCATCCCACTTCATCCCACTTGAGACGAGACATTAACGTCACCTGGAAGGTCGTGTCAAGGGGAAAACTTACGATTTTTCAGGAGGATTAGAACCACGAAGGGTTCAGGCGACGGGTGGTGTCCTGTTTCCCACTTTGACCCCCCTGATGGGGCCTCTAGGCTAGGGGCGGGGCAGGATCAACTTGCCGAAGGTCAGCGATTTCGAAGCCGCACACGCGTCGAGAAGGCCGTCACCGAGGTGCGCTCGACCACATCCCAGGCGGCCTCGGTCACGACCGTGATCACCACGGTCCGGATCTCGTCCGGGACCTGGGTGGGTCCGCCCGCGGCGTCGAGGTACCCGAGCGCGAAGCCGCGGACCCCGTCGATAATCGGCTGGGCGCCGCCTCCCGCGTCGCGGCGCAGCGTCGTCCCCGTGAGGCGCCAGGTGATCGTCTCGCCGTTGCCGGCGATGACGCCGTCGCCGTCGAGGTCGTGGTGCAGGACGATGAGTGTCGGCTCGGCGACCGAAATCGCGGCGAACGTCGCGGGCCACGGGCCGAGACCGGCGGTCCGGATCTCCCCCGCCAGACGCTCGACGGCGACGCGCGCGCTCTGCTGGGATTCGGCGCGCGACGCACCGACCGCATAGACGTGCAGACCCTGCTGGAGAGCAGTGAACACGGCGGCCGAGACGACGCCGAAGATGGCCATGGCGACGAGCAGCTCGGCGAGGTGCACGTGGGCAGCGTCCCCGGGGAGCGCGCGCACGTCAATGTCCAACGTCGGAGACACGCGACATATCGATACATGGTGAGTTGACGTGGATCCGCTCACCGGCCTACCTTCTGCCGATGGCGAGCGTGCTGCCATCGCTCGTTCTGGCTCTCGGATTCGTCGTTGCCGGATGCGTCAGCCTGACGCCGCAGCAACAGGACCGGGTGGCCGAGGTCCAGCGCTTCGCCGACGCGACGACGACCGCCTATGATCTTCCCCGCATTCGCCTCACGATCGAGCCGGCCACGAACCTGGGCATCGGCGCGCGATATCGGCAGGGCAACTTCTACGTCAACGTCAGGATGCTAGGCTCGCCACACCTGATCGCGCTCGTCGCTCACGAGCTCGCGCACTACGTCCTCGGTCACGACGCGGTCATCACCCTCGTCTCGCAAGCCGAATGGCAGCGCGCGCAGGAGCAGCGCGAGCTCGACGCCAACGCCAAGTCCGTGGAGATCCTGATGCGCGCCCGCGGGATGGGACAGCAGGAGGCCGTGCAGGCGGTGATCGAGAAGTTGCGCGCGGTCCAGCGCGCCGTCGACCGCGGCGGCCCGATCACGCCGGGGCATCGCACGCCCGCCGAGGAGATCGCAGACCTCGTCGCGCGCTTCCCGGACAGCCGCTGAGCTGGCTGGATCGGGACGCGCGCGAGGAGCTCGAGCTATGGCAAGCGCACGACCGTCCAGCCGCGGGTCTCGACCTCGGCGTCCTCGATGCGACGTCCCCGGCGGCCGAACCGACGACGCTCCATCGCGGGCGGCGCCTCGTGCCGGCGGCGACGCTTCACGACGCGCCGGTCGAGGATCACCTCGACACCCCGCTCTTGCCCGAGCACCACGCGCAGGGAGTCGTAGAGCTCTCGCCGCTCTTGCGACACGATGAACAGAAGGCGCTCCATGGCGCGCCCCCTAGTCCAGCACCGGGCGGTGTTGGGCCCACGGACGGGCGCGCTCGAAAGCCGCCGAGGCCCGCAGCACGGTCGCGTCGTCGAATCGCCGGCCGACGATCTGGAGCCCGATCGGAAGGCCGTCCTTCGTGAACCCGCACGGCACCGACGAGGCCGGCTGCCCCGTCATGTTGAACGGGTACGTGAACGGAATCCACGCGTACGCGTCGACCGGCTTGCCCGCGATCTCCGTCGGGTTGTCGAGCCCCACCGGGAACGGCGGACACGCGATCGTGGGCGTCAGCAGGAGATCGTACTTCGCGAAGAACGCGCGCGGATGCTCCCACCACGCGAGTCGATCGAACCACGCCTGCACGTACTTCGTCGGCGCGTTCTTGAGTGACGTCTCGATGATCCGGTAGAGCCCGGGCTCGATGTCGCCGCGCCGATCGAGGTACGGCGCCATCCGCGTGGCAATGCCGCCGCAGAAGATCTCTTCCCACGCCTCGCGCGGCGATGGCCAGCCTGGCTTCACGTCCTCCAGGCGGCAGCCGAGGTCGCGGAATACCCCGGCCGCCTTCGCGCACGCCGCGCGCACCTCCGGGTCCACCGCGTCCGCGAAGCCGAGGTCGTCGGTGTACGCGACGCGCAGCCCCTTGACGTTCCCGCGAAGCGCCTTCACGTAGTCCACGCGCGGGCCGGGCAGCGAGTACTGGTCGCGCTCGTCGGGGCCGGCGCAGACGGTCAGCATCAGCGCGGCGTCCGCCACCGTGCGGGTCAACGGACCGATGTGCGAGAGGCTCCACGCGCCGCTCACGGGATACGTCGGAATGCGCCCGTAGGAGGCCTTGTGGCCGAAGATCCCGGCGCACGAGGCGGGAATGCGGATCGAGCCGCCGCCGTCGGTGCCGATGTGGAGGGGCCCGAGACCCGCGGCGGCCGCCGCGGAGGCGCCTCCGCTCGAGCCGCCCGGAGTCCGTTCGAGATTCCACGGGTTGCGGGTGATCCCGAAGACCAGGTTGTGGGTCGCGCCGAGCCAGCCGAAGGTCGGCGTGTTGGTCTTGCCGAGCATGATGCCGCCGGCCGCCTTCATCCGCTCGACCATCGGCGCGTCCTCGGTCGGTACATGGTCGCGATAGAGCGGGGTGCCGAAGGTCGTCCGCACACCCCTGGTGATGACGAGGTCCTTCACCGAGAACGGGACGCCGTGGAGTGGGCCCAGCCGCGCGCCTCGCTTCATGAGGGCTCGCTCGGCGGCCTTCGCCTCTCGCCGCGCCTGCTCGTCGGTCAGCGTCACGAACGCGTTCAGCCGGGGGTTGATCTGGTCGATGCGATCGAGCACCGCGCCGATGACCTCCACCGGGGACACCTGCTTTTTCCTGATCAGCGCCGCCAGCTCGGTCGCCGGCAGCCAGGCGAGCCTCGCGTCAGCCATGTGCGGGCCTCCTTGTCGCGTGGTTTCTGGTCACCGTGGCGCCGCGAGCGGCACGCTCAGCCGGCGCCGCGGAGACGAGGATCGAGCGTGTCGCGAAGCGCGTCGCCGAGCAAGTTCGAGCCGAAGACGGCGAGGCTGATCGCGATCCCTGGGAACAGCACGAGGTGCGGCGCCTTCTGCGCGTATTCGGCGGCCGAGACCGACAGCATCCGGCCCCAGGAGGGGTAGGGCTCCGGGACCCCGAGCCCGAGGAACGACAGCGTCGCCTCGACGAGGATCGCGCTCCCGAGCTGCGCCGTGCAGAGGACGATGAACGGCCCCATCGTGTTCGGCAGGATGTGGCGGAACGCGATCCTCAGGTGCCGGACGCCGAGCGCGCGCGCCGCCTCGACGTATTGCATCTCGCGGATCGACAGCACGCTCGAGCGGATCACGCGGGCCGCCCGGGGGATGATCGGGATCGAGATGGCGATGATCACGTTGTGGAGCGCGGGCCCGAGGGCGGCCGACATCACCAGCGCCAGCACGAGCAACGGCAGCCCCTGCAGGATGTCCAGCACCCGCTGGGTCACGAGGTCGGTCTTGCCGCCGATATAGCCGGACAAAAGCCCGATGATTCCCCCGAGCACCGAGCCCATCAGCGTGGAGGCGACGCCGACGATCAGCGAGACGCGCGCGCCGTGGACGATCCGCGAGTAGATGTCCCGCCCGAGGTGATCGGTGCCAAGCCAGTGCTCCGCGGTGGGCGCGCCCAGAGTATAAGCCGCGTCGGTGGCGATGGGATCGTGCGTCTGCAGGAGCTCCGCGAAGACCGCCGTCAGAAGCATCGCGAGGATCACCGCGCCCCCGGCGGTGCCGAGCGGCTTCTTCCGCGCGAAGCGCGCGAGGACCGTCCACGTCCCGGCGCGCGGTCGGGTGCCCGCCGGGACGGCGATCTCGGCCGGCCTAACCGCCATAGCGGACCCGCGGGTCGAGGACGCCGTACAGCATGTCCACGAGCAGGTTGGAGAGGATCACGACGATGGCGATGAACATGACGAGGTTCTGGACGATGGGATAGTCGCGCCAGAGGATCGCCTGGACCAGGAACCGCGCGACGCCGGGCAGGTTGAAGACGGTCTCCGTGACCACGAGGCCGCCAATGAGAAACGCGAACTCGATGCCGATGACGGTGACGACCGGGAGCAAGGCGTTCTTGAGCGCGTGGCGCCAGATGACGATACGCTCGGTCTGGCCCTTGGCCCACGCCGTGCGGATGTAGTCCTCGCGCATCACCTCGAGCAGCGACGAGCGGGTGATGCGCATGATCAGCGCCGAGGACCGGTAGCCGACGGCGAGCGCCGGCAGCAGGAACTGCACGGCGTGCAGCTTGAAGTCCTCCGTTGGCCCCACGTAGGTGAGCGGCGGGATCCATGCGAACCATGTGACCAGGCCGAGGATGATCACCATGCCGAGCCAGAACGCGGGCATCGCGAGCCCGGCGAGACTGAACACGCGCAGCACGTAATCGAGCGCCGTGTCCTGACGCACGGCGCTGACGACGCCCGCGGGCACGCCGATCAGCACCGCGAAGAGGGTGGAGAGCGCGGCCAGCTCGACCGTCACCGGGACGAGCGGCCGGATGATCTGCCAGGCGGGCTGGTCGTACCGATAGGACTTGCCGAGGTCGCCGGTCACGAGCTGGCGGAGCCAGTCGAGGTACTGGACCCAGTAGGGCCGGTCGATCCCCAGCTCCTTCATGATCGCCTGCTTCTCGGACGGGCTGACGTAGCCGGCCGTCGAGAAGAGAATGTCCACGATGTCGCCGGGCGCCAGGCGCAGCAGCGTGAAGATCACCATCGACATGCCCAGCAGCGTCAGGAGCGCGATGACGAGTCGCTGGACGACGTAGGTCTTCACGCGCTCGCCACCGCGCTCGGGCTTACTTGTCGCTCCACACTTCCTGCATCCGGCCGAAGTTGTAGATGGACTGGTGCGGGATCAGGTTCTTCACGTGCGGCCAGACGGTGAAGAAGTCGATCTTCCAGTCCAGGATCGGCCGCGCGGCGTCGGCCTCGAGCTTCTTCTGGATCGCGACGTTGAGCGCCAGCCGCTTTTTCGGGTCGAGCTCCTGCGACTGCGCGTCGAACATCTTCATGACTTCTTCGTTGCAGTACTGACTGTAGTTGCGCGGGGAGCCGCACGCGTAGTTCTCGTAGTAGTTCGCATCGGGGTCGTCGGGGCCGATGCCCGTCAGGTTCGCGCCGATCTGATAGTCGCCGCGGGTCGCCATCGCGTGCCACTGCGCCGTCTCGATCTGCTTGAGCGTGGCGTCGATGCCGATCTGCTTCAGCTCGTTGATGACGAACGACGCCATGTCCACGTAGATCGCGATCGCGCGCGTGACGATCTCGACCTTGATCGGCTTCTCGGGCGAGAAGCCCGCCTCGGCCATGAGCTTCCGGGCCAGCGCCTTCTCGTCCGCCGGCTTGGCCCCGTAGCCGGGGAGTCCGACGAGATCCTTCTCCCCGAGCCCCCAGAAGCCCCACGGCTTGGGCGCGAGCCCCGCGCCGACCACCGCGCCGCCCTGATGCACCGCCTGGATCAGCGCCCGGCGGTCGATCGCGTGGCTCACCGCGAGCCTGATCTTGAGATTGTCGAAGGGCGGTTTCTTGACGTTCATGATGATGTTGTCGGTGACGTTCTGGCTGTAGGGCGTCACCACGAGCTGCGGCACCGCCTTCTTGAGCTGCTCGGCGGCGGTCTTGGTGGTCTCGCCCGGGAACGTGACGTCGAGCTTGCCCGCCTGCATGGCGGCCTGCCGTGTGCCCCGCTCGACGATGACGAAGTACTTGAGCCCGGCGAGATACGGGCGTCCCTTGACGAAGTAGTCGGGGTTCTTCACGAACTCGACGTACTCGCCCTTCCGCCACTCCTTGAGCTTGAACGGCCCGGTGCCGACGCAGGTAGTCCGGTAGTTGGCGGGCGGCAGGTGGGCGGCGTAGACCGGCGTGTAGCCGGAGGCGAGCATCAGCAGGAGCGAGGGCTGCGGCTTCTTCAGGCGGAACACCGCCGTGTGCGTGTCCGGCGTCTCGATCGCCTCCACGTTCGCGTACCAGTCTTTCCGGGGATTGATGCGGAGCTTGGCGGGGGCGTCGGCGGCCTCGCGGAGCACGTCGAAGGTGAACTTCACGTCCTTGGACGTGAACGGCTGGCCGTCGTGCCACTTGACGCCCGTGCGGAGGAAGAAAACGAGGTTGCGGTAGTTGTCCTGCCACGACCACTTCTCGGCCAACTCGCCGATGATCGTGTCCACGCTCTCGGTCTTCTTCAAGGGATCGAACAGCACCAGGTTGCTCAGGCAGGGCATCACCGGCCACACGCTCGAGATCGTGGAGGTCTCGTGGATGGCGAAGCCCTGGGACAGGTCTTCCCGCAGCATCATGTTGAGGACGCCGCCCGACTTTGGAGTCTGCGACGCTTGGGGTGTCTGCGACGGCTGGGGGGTCTGCGACGTTGGGGGAGTCTGGCTCGCCGCCGGAGCGGTGAGCGCAACGGCGACGAGGACGATGACAACAGTCGAGAACAGCGTGAAGCGCACGCGCGACATGGGCACCTCCCGCATCAATTGGGCGAGTCGGAGTTTACGTGAAAACGCCGGAGCCGACAAACCGGTTTCCGCCCCCGCGCGGGGCAGCGCGTGTGGCCCCACGCGACGCGCTCCCGCCGCCGATCGAGCCGGTTTCATATTCGAGCGCCGGCTCTGCCGGCGCCGCCGAATCCTGGGGGATGCCCGGCTCGGGTTGACCGGTGGGGGGCGTCGGCGGGGCGCCGCTCCCCCCCGATGTCAAACCAGCCGCAACAGGAGGTGGACCGCGTAGAGCAACCCGCCCGCCAGTCCGCCGACGACCGTGCCGTTGACGCGAATGTACTGGAGGTCGTCGCCGGCGTGGTCCTCGATGAGTCGCACCGCGCCTTCGGGGCCGAGGGCGCGCACGCCGTTCTCGATGAACTCGGCGAGCCGCTGGTGGTGGCGCTCGACCGCCTCGATCGCGCGCGCTTTCACCCATTGGTCGAGCTGTTGGCGGAGGTCCTCGTCGTCGGCCAGCGCCCGGCGGGCGCGCTCGAGCCGCTCCACGATCCAGACGCGGACCTCGGAGCGCGGCCGGTCGAGGTCGGCGAGCAGCGTCCGGTGCAGCGCCGCCGCCGCGTCCTCGAGGACGCGCGTCGCGACGGGTGTCGCCAGCAGGTCGCGCTTCGCCGCCTCGACGCGCGCCGCCAGACGCGCGTCCGCGCGCAAGCGTGCGGGAAGGTCGCCGACCGCCTCGGCGAGTCGCTGGCGCAGCGGATGGTCTGGATCCTGGACGACCTGGCGGAGTCCCGTCTGGATCGCCGCGAGGACGCGGTCGCGATCGATCAACCCGAGCAGGCTTGCCACGCCGAGCCAGAAGCGCGGAGACGTGCCCATCCGCTCTCGATAGCGCGCGAGGAGATCGCTCACCAGCTCGCCGACCGTCGACCGGAACGCGGGCCGGTCGAGCGCCTCCGCGACTGCGCCGGCCAGCGCCGTCACGCCCCGCTGGTCCCACCCGTGGCGGCGTGCCAACTCGAGCGCCGCGGCGAGCGCCGGGGCCAGCGGCCGGTCGAGGAGGAGATCGCGCAGACGCGTGACCAGGTCGCCCGCCGCCTTTGGCGACAGCTCGGCCGCGAGCCAGCGGGCCAGCTCGCGCGTGGCCGTGTCGAGGTCGCGCGTGGTGAGTCGCTCGACGGCCCGGGCGATCATGGACGCGACGTCCACACGAGCGACTTCCTGCGCGACGTACTCCTTCGTGAGCACGCGGCTTCCGACCATCGTGCCGACGCGCGCCGCCATCAGCTCCCAGTTGGCCGGGATGAGCGCGGTGTGCGGGATCGGTAGGCCGAGCGGCCGCCGGAAAATCGCCGTGACCGCGAACCAGTCGGCGAGCCCGCCGACGATGCCCGCCTCGGCGATCGCCAGGATCCAGCCGCCCCACCACGTCCCGCGGATGGGAAAGACCGCCACTGCCAGAGCGGCGGCGGCCAGCAGCACGCCGAGCGCGAGTCGGCGCTGACGCCGGGGCGCGCATCCGGTCACGGCACGTACTGGCTGCCCGGGCGCCGGCGTCGCGACGGAAGAAGAATCCGGTGCTGCTTGACGTCCCAGACGCCGCGCGGCGAGAGCCGCACGGCCGGGAGAAAGTCCGCCGCAAGAAAGAACAGCGTGTAGAGCGGCTCGTGGTGTGGGTAGCCGCGCTCGACGAGGTGCCGGCGCAACTCGTCTTCCTGCCCGGCTGCCTCGTCGACCGTGTTGCGCGTCATGATGCCCCCGAGCGGCAGCGGCAGCTCGTAGGCGATTCGGTCGCCGTCGACGAGGACGATCCCTCCGTGAAGGTCGAGGAGCCGGTTGACGGCCCGCGCCATCGCCTCCGGCCGGCGACCGAGTGCCAGGATGTTGAAGTCGGTGCTGGTCGTGGTCGCGAAGCCGTCGAGCCGCTCGGCGAAGCCCGCGACGACCCCCGGCGCGACCCAGCGTCCTGCGCGATCCAGGAGGGCCGCGTGGAGATCGCCCGGCTCCATCGGTCGCTCCTCCAGTCGGCTGATCACCGCGCTGACCAGCTTGATGACCGGGTAGCGCTCGCGGGCGGGCAGCTCGAAGTCTCCGGGGCCCGCCCGCCACCGCACCGCGAGCCGCGCCTCGGCGGACGTGAATACTCGCCGCCACGGAGGCTCCGGCACGCGCGCGAGCAGCCGGCCACCGGCGGCGACCACCTTGCCGCGCGCGATCACCGTTGCTGGCCGCGGCGCGGAGAGATCCTCGAGCAGGCAGATGTCGGCGTAGCGACCGGGCGCCACGCCCCCGACGTCGGCGTCGAGCCCGTAGTAGGTCGCCGGGTTCAGGGTTGCCATGCGATACGCGTCGACGGGCGCCACGCCCCGCTCGAGCGCCACGCGGATCAGATGGTCGACGAACCCGTGAGTCCGGATGAACGCGGGCATCGAGCCGTCGCTCGTGAGCATCAGCCGCGACGCGAGCGCCGGCGCCGTCTTCAAGGCGTCGAGCAGTCCGACGAGATCGGGGCGGAGGGACGACTCGCGCAGCATCACCGCGATGCCCTGACGCGCGCGGTCGAGCACCTCCTGGGCGGTGATCGGCTCGTGGTCCGAGGTAAAGCCGGCTGCGGCGATCGCGGCGATCTTCTCCGCCGACGCGCCAGCCGTGTGGCCCTCGACCCGTCTGCCGCGCGCGAGGGCGAGCCGTCGGAGCAGCTCGGGGTCGCCGCGCCAGGCGTCCGGCCATCGCGTCACCTCACCGATCGCGATCGCGCTCGGATGCGCCATCGCCCGCGCGAGCGCCGTGAGGTCGAACCGCCGCCATTCGCCCGGCGCGCGGCTCTGGGCGTGCGGACGGATCATCCAGTAGAACCGGAGGGGCGATGCGCGCAGCGCGTCGGCCACCCGCCGGAACGCGGCCAGGCCGCCCAGCTCCCAGAACTGGAGCGTGTCCGCGACGACCGCCGTCGTGCCGAGCGGTAGGACGAAGCGCGCGAGCGCGGCCGGCGTGGTCAGGGTCGCCGGGTGCACGTGCGGATCGATGTAACCGGGCACCAGGACCTGCCCCCGCGCGTCCACCACGCGCGTGCGCGGGCCGACCATGTCGTCGCGGGCGCCGACGTACGCGATCCGCTCGCCTTTGGCGGCGATGCCGGCCGGATAGATCTCGCCGGTGTAGACGTTGAGCAACGATCCGCCGCGCACGTAGAGGTCGGCGTGGGCGGCGCCGCGAGCGACGTCGGTGAGGCGCCGGCGCTCAGCGATGGTCACGACTGAAGATTATAGACGGTCGCGTACAATCGACGTGTGAGCCGTGCGATCGTCGTCAACAGCGCCGTGCGCGTGCCCGAGGGGGCACTCCACGTCCGCGCTGTGCGCGCCTCGGGCCCCGGCGGTCAGAACGTCAACAAGGTCGCGACCAAGGTGGACCTGCGCGTCGACCTTGATGCCGTCGAAGGCCTCTCGGAGGCCGCGCGCTCGCGTCTGACGACGCTCTGTCGTCATCGGCTCGACGCCGGCGGTCGACTGATGGTCTCGAGCCAGGCCACGCGCAATCAGGCGCGGAATCTCGAGGACGCTCGCGACCGGGTGCGCGCCCTGGTCGCCGCCGCCCTGCGCGAGCCCCGGCCGCGCCGAGCGTCCGCGCCTTCCGCCGGCGCGCGCCAGCGGCGGCTCGACGCGAAGAAACGGCGGGGCGCGCTCAAGCGCGAGCGCACCCGACGCGGGGGATGGTAGCGCGAGCCGCAGGACGTCGGGGGACTGGGGCCCCACCGTCCGAGGCGAGCCTATGGACTGACGAGGCTCAGCGCCTGGGGGCGCGGCCGGCGCGATAGGATGCGGCGCCGGCGCGGACGCCGACCTTCACACTGCGGCTCAGCAGCGCCGCCTGGGCCACCGCCTGGCGCACCTGGGGCTCAGCGCGGCGCATCGCGCGCTCGACCTCGACGCGCGTCCGCCGCTCGATCCGTTTCATGCGCCGGCGCGCCTCGCCCCGCGCCCGGTTGGCCTGGGTCTTCAGGGTCTTGAGGTGCTTCTGAAGCGCCTTCATCTGCCGCTCGAGATTCGTCATCGCGTCCCCTTCCCGTCACGCAATCGCGCCCTCAGAATCCGAGCGCGCGGACCTCGTCTCGGAAGCGCTGGACGTTGCGGAGCTTGATCTCCTCGTAGCCGCGGATCAGGTCGGGCAGGCTCGCGAGCTTGACGGCGCGTTCGTAGCGCTCCGGCGAGAGGCCGACGAGCGCTTTCTCGACGAGCGCGCGATACTCCCCGGGGAGCTGGCGCTCCACACGCCGCATCGCCGCGAAACCGAACGGGTCGAGCCAGGTGCCGCGCAGCGCTTTCATCCCGGCAAGCACGCCGAAGATCGGATCGAACCACGTGCCGAGCCGAATCTTCCGTGTGACGCCAAGGGCGCGGAGGAAGGGCGGGTGCAGGTTATAGTGGAGGGTGACGCCGCCGGGGAACTCGGTGGCCAGCGCGCGCGCGATGTCCGTCTTGCGATGTAGACGCGCCACCTCGTATTCGTCCTTGTACGCCATCAGCTTGAACAGATGGCGGGCGACCGCCTCGGAGAAACGCGACTCCTCGGGCATGGCGGCGGCTTCCGACTCGCGTACGCGCTGCACGAAGTGGAGATACTGCCGCGCGTACGCCGCATTCTGGTAGGCGAGCAGCTCGGGCACGCGCACCTCCAGGAGGCGCCGGAGCTCGCCGGTGGCCCCGACTGCTTCCACGAGCTGCCGCGCCTCCGCGGAGAGCTCCGGCGCCGCGTCGACGGCGCCCAGGCGGTGCCGCGTGACCGTGCGCACCCAGGCGGGGTCGACGACGAGCAACCGGCCCGCGCGGAACGCGTGGCTGTTCATCGGCACGGAGACGCCGTTCAGAACGATCGCTTCCTCGATCGCCTCCGCGCTCACGGGGAGGGCGCCGGCCTGCCAGGCGGCGCCCAGCACGATCATGTTGGCGGCCATGTGGTCGTCGAAGAGCGTCTCGGCCAGCCCGAGCGCGTCGAGGTAGAGGTTTTCGTCCTTGCGTGTGACCCGGTTGATCGACGTGATGAGTCCGTTCGTCTCGGGGAACTCGACCGTCGTCGACGTGACCATCGCGCCGGTCGGCACCTGGCTGGTCGAGACGATCGCGATCGTCCGCTCGGGGCGAGCGTGATCGAGGTTCTGCGGTGAGGTCGCGACGAGGATGTCGAATCCGAGATAGCAGTCCGCGGACCCGGCGGCGATCTTGTTCGAGACGTCGGAGCTGCGGTCGAAGATCTTGAGGTGCGAGACGACCGGCCCGCCCTTCTGGCTGAGACCGGTCTGGTCGAGGCCGCGGACGTGCTTGCCGTCGAGGAGCGCGGCGGTGCCCAGGATCTGGTTCACGGTCACCACGCCGGTGCCGCCGATGCCCATCATGAAGATATTGGCGTCGCCCGGTACCTTGAGCTCGGGCTCGGGCAGCGCCCGCTCGACCTTGAAGACGCGGCGCTCCTTCTTCCCGGGGTCGACGAGCGGCACCACGGTCAGGAACGAGGGACAGTCCCCCTTCAGACACGAGTAGTCCTTGTTGCACGACGATTGGTGAATCTGCGTCTTCCGTCCGAATTCGGTCTCGACGGGATGCACCGAGAGGCAGTTGCTCTTCACGCCGCAGTCACCGCAACCCTCGCAGACCGCCTCGTTGATGACGACGCGCATTGCCGGGTCGGGGAGCCGGCCGCGCTTGCGCAGCCTGCGCTTCTCCGCGGCGCACCGCTGGTCGTAGACGAGCACCGTGACGCCCGGAATATCGCGGAGCAGCCGCTGCGCCTCGTCGAGCCGGTCACGGTGCCAGACCTCAACGCCGGGCGGCCATACCGTGCCCTTCGGATACTTGTCCGGCTCGTCGGTCATCACGATGATGCGCTTGACGCCCTCGGCGGCGAGCGAGCGCGTCAGCTCGGGCACCGGCATCGCGCCGGCGGCGTCCTGGCCGCCCGTCATCGCCACCGCCGAGTTGTAGAGGATCTTGTAGGTGATGTTGGCGCTCGACGCGACCGCCTGGCGGATCGCCAGCGAGCCGGAATGGAACAAGGTGCCGTCGCCGAGATTCTGGAAGAGGTGCTTCGTCTCGGTGAATGGCGCGATGCCCACCCACTGAACGCCCTCGCCGCCCATGTGGGTGAGCCCCATCGTCTTGCGGTCCATCAAGAGCGCCATCCCGTGGCAGCCGATGCCGGCGCTGGCGATCGAGCCCTCCGGGAGCACGGTCGAACGGTTATGCGGGCAGCCCGAGCAGAAGTAGGGCTGACGCACCAGCGTGAGCGGCGCGGGCCGCTGGCGCAGCGCCTCGAGGAGCGCCACGCGCGCCGTGATCGACTCGAGGTGGATGCGTCGCTCGAGGCGCGAGGCCACGATCTCGGCGATCCGGTCGGCGTCGAGCTCGCCGTCGGCGGGCACGAGCGGCCGGTCGTGCTCGTCGGACTTGCCGATTACCAACGGGCGCTCGGCCTGGTTGTAGAGGATGTCGCGGATGAAGAGCTCGCAGAACGCCCGTTTTTCCTCGACGACCAGCAGTTCCTCGAGACCGCGGGCAAACTCGCGGACCGTGCCCGGCTCCATCGGGAACAGCATCTCGATCTTCAAGAGCCGGATGCCGTACTGTCGGAGCGCCGCGTTGTCGAGCCCAAGCTCGGCGAGCGCCTCGCAGAGGTCGTGGTAGGTCTTGCCGGGCGCGGCGATGCCGAGCCAGGCATTCGGCGTGGGGAGCGTGACGCGATTGAAGCGGTTCGCCGCCGCAAATGCCTTGGCGGCCTCGAGCCGCCCGTAGTGGATCTCGCGCTCGGTCTCGAGCCCCCACGGCGGCATCAGCAGCGGATTCTGTCGCGCCTGCCAGGGCCGCCCCTCGTAGACGAACCCAGGGTCGGCGACGGCGATCCGGTCCGGCGCCACCTCGGCGGTGGCGATTTCATCGGCGACGTTGGTCACGATCTTGACGCCCACCCAGAGCCCGGAATAGCGAGAGAGCTCGAAGCCGAGCCGGCCGAGGTCGAGGATTTCTTGCGCCGAGCCGGGAAAGAGCACCGGGAAGAGCGCGTCGTAGAAGGCGACCTCCGAGTGCGACGGAATCGTGGACGACTTGGAGAGCGGGTCGTCCCCGCCCAGCGCGAGCACGCCGCCATGACGCGCGACGCCCGCGAAGTTCGCGTGCTTGAAAATGTCACCGGTGCGGTCGACGCCGGGCCCCTTGCCGTACCACATGCCGAGAACGCCGTCGTACTTCGGCTGCGGGAACAGGTTGGCGAGCTGGCTGCCGTAGACCGCCGTCGCCCCGAGATCCTCGTTCACACCCGAGAGGAAGACGACGTTGTGCTCGCGGAGCAGGGCGGGGTTGCGCTCGAGCGTGAGGTCGAGACCACCGAGCGGGGAGCCCCGATAACCGGAGATGAGCGTGGCGGTATTGAGCCCACGGCGTTTATCGGCTCGGTGCTGATCGAGCGGCAAGCGCACCAGCGCCTGGATGCCAGAGAGAAGGATGAGCCCTTCTTCCTGACGGTACTTGGCGTCCAGGGTGAAATCACGCTTGATCGCCATGGAGTCTCCTCTCGAGGTGCTGACCGTATGATACGAGCGGCCCTGATGAGGCGCAAATCTGATTGGGCCAGGAGTCATCTCGATGATCGTGATCAGGCCCTGCCGTGTCGAGGAGTGTCCGGCGGTGTTGGCCCTCTGGGAGCGCGCCGGCGCCATTCCGAGCCCGACCGATACGCTCGAGGAGCTCCGGCGGCTGGTCCGGGCGCATGGCGACGGTTTCCTCGTCGCGATCCAGCAGGGCGCCATCGTCGGGAGTGTGATCGGGGGATGGGACGGCTGGCGCGGCAACATTTATCGCCTGGCGGTCGCACCGGAGGCGAGGCGCGTCGGCCTGGCGCGAAGGCTCGTCCACGAGGCCGAGCTCGTCTTGACGATGAAGGGCGCACGCCGGATGTCGGCGCTCGTCGAGCGCCACGAAGCCCATGCGGTCGGCTTCTGGGACGCGCTCGCGGAACGCGGCTGGCAGCGAGACGAGCGGATGACGCGCTACATCAAGCCGGCGCAATCCGATTCGTAGTTCCTTGACACCACTCTGGGCATCGACTGAGATGGACCGGTGGACCGCGATGCCCTGAAGCGCCTCCTCAGCGAGGCGCGCCGCGCAACGCACGCGGAGGCTGGCACGGTGTATCTCCGCGAGGGCGACCAGCTACACTTCGCGGCCGTGCAGAACGACGTCCTGGCGCAGCGGGTTGGCGCGGCCGAGGCCGAGGGTCGCCTCACGGCGGGCCCGCTGGATCTCAACACGCCGAGCCTGGCGAGCTACGTGATGCTCACGCGGGCCGTCGTCAACATCCCCGACGTCTACGAGATCCGCCCGGAGCGGCCCTATGAGTTCGACCGGCGGATGGACGCGACGCACGGCTACCGGACGCGGTCGATGCTCGTGATGCCACTCCGCGACGGCCGGGGCACGATAGTCGGCGTGGTCCAGCTTATCAACGCTCGAAACGAGGCTGGCGAGATCGTCGCGTTCGACGCGGGCTGCGAGGACCGACTGGCGGCATTATTGACCGGCTTCGCCAAGGCGGGTGGATCGTAAGGCTTAGACGCCGCGCCAGAGGCCGCGGCCGGCGTCGCGGGCCTCGCGCTGTAGCTTCACGAAGAGCTCCTGGTGCCTGACGTTCGGGGGGACGGTCATCACCTGGGCGTAGCCCAGGCGCAGCAACTCGGCGTTCACCATCACGTCGTCGACCCAGACGTAGGCCAGGAGCCGCCCGTACTGGTCCCGCGTCCGGACGTCCAGCTCGAGCCGCACGCGCCTGCCCCCCACCAGGCGCCTGTTCGTCTCGGCCGCCTCGCGACCTCCGGGTTCCTCACCTTTGGTCGGGTGGTGTATCTCCGGCGTGTTCATGCCGATGTAGCGGATCTTCTCCACGCGGTCGCCGAGCTTCACGTAGATCGTGTCGCCGTCCACGACGCGGATCACAGTGCCTTCGACCGGCTGGCCCTGGGCGGCCGGAGCCAGGACGAGGAGCGGCAGAAGCATGAGGGGAAGGTGCCGCCGGAGCGCCACGCCGCCACGGTGTCACCCCGAGTCGGCGGGTGTCAAACTTTAGATACGCTAGGACCCGGCGCGAGCGGGCCTCGACGACCTCCGCTACAACAATCCTACTCGACGCGAAACATGGCGTAGCCGAGTGACCTGAGCTGAGTGTCGACGAACGGCTGATGGCGCCGCGCGGTGCCTCTGCGCTCGACGGTGTCCCGGTCGCCATTTACGACCCGGCGGTCGCGACCGGATCGGCGGTCCAGGAAGACCTCGACGTTTTCCTCGGACGCGAACTGTCTTGCGAGGTATTCGCACAGGCTGGTCTGGTCGCGCGCCACGATGAAGTAGTGTCGGGTCATAACGGCCATAGGAGTATCTTCCACGAAACAGTCTTGAGGGTCAAGGTCGGCGGAGCCGTCCGAGGGCGCGCCGGGCTCTCCGGGCCTTTTTGGAAAGACGACGGGGGTTGCCGCGCTTGTCCAGTACGGGCTCGGCGTCTGAGTCGGCGTCTTTTGCCGCGGGGTTGGCTGCAGCGGGGTCTTCCGTTGGCGCGGACGGGCTGCCGTGGAGTGGCAGCGCTTCCAGAAATTGGTCGGCCGTCAGGGCGGCGCAGCCGGCCCGGCGGGCCGCGTCCTGGATCTTCCGGTCGGAGCTGACGACGACCGCGCCGCTCTTCCACTGGCGCGCGAGTCGCATGAGCTCGTCGTCGGCCGTCAGCGGCGGCCGCGAGAAGATCACACGGATCCGGCCCGCTGACGGGGCGCCGCCGGAGACTCGCGCGCCGTCGAACACGACCGTGAACTCGTCGCGTGGCCCCCGGCGAGCCCGCGCCAGCAGGTGCAGGAGCGCCCGGCGTCCCGCCTCGAGGCTCTCGGCCTCGCGAGCCCGGAGCTCCGGGCTCCGGCGGATGACGTTATAGCCATCGATGAGCCAGCGCATCGGAGCCGGATCACCCCCCACGCCGATAGCAGAGCTTCGTTCCTTCTTGAAGGCCGAGGCTCACGAGGCGCAGAACGCGGCGGGGATATAGAAGCCAGGACGGAGTCATGGGATAGTGCCGCGCCAGGACGTGTCGCTGTGGGAAGCCGAGCTCCGCCAGGTACGCTGCTTTCCCAATCACCCCAGGGATCGAGAGCGCCACCAGCAGCTCGCCAGGAGTCTCCACTCCTCTTCGCCTCGCGACGAGGCGAATGAACGCCCGCTCCAGCGGGCCGAGGGCAGGCAGCGCTCCGCGCACCGCGTCCGGCAGCTCCAGACGACCCAACAGCCTGTCGAGGACAGAGACGGCGTAAGCGAGGGGTCGCAAGGCCCCCGAGGCTCGAGCTTGCCCCAGCAGAGACGGCCAGGGCGCCGCCCGCAGCACGAGGGCGAGGTCAACCAGCCAGATCAGACGAGAGTATGAATGCTTGAGCGCGTGCACGACAAGCTGGAGCCGCAGGTGGACCGGTGAGAGGACGAGCGTCGTCGTGTCGCCTGGCTCCAGTGGCGTGGCCTCGCGCCAGAGGGCGGCAGGGTCCAGGCGAAAGGCGCGCGCCTTGCGGCCGACCCATTCGCTCCCGACGATCTCCGTGTGGAGGTCGAACGAGACCACGCCTCGAGAGAAGAACGGAGATGACGGCGAGACGGGCTCGTAGCCGCGGTGCCGCAGCCATCCGGTTACCGAGGGCAGGTCCGACGGGCGCAGGAGCAGATCGATGTCGCCCAGGGGGCGCAGGCCCACGTGACCCCGATACTCGTCGTCGAGCAACGCCGCACCCTTCAACACGATCACCTGGCGGCGGTTTTGGCGCAACATCGCGCGCAGCGCCGCCAGCTCGGACAGGGCCGACATGTTGCTGGCGGCGACAGCCCGCGTCGCGGCACGCCAGCGATCGAGGTGTGGGACCAGACCCTCGTGCTGTGCCAGGCCCTCGAGCGCTCGGGCGACGAGTCCTGTGACCCCCTCGCGCTCCGCCTGCTCGAGGAGCGCGGACCATTGCAGGCCGCCGCGGAGAAGCCCGACCAGCTCGTCCTCGATGCTAGCGCCGAGGAACCACCGGACGGCCCCCACGAGCACCTGCGTCTCGCGCGAGAGCGCGATCTCGGCTGCGGGCAAGACCGCTCCCCTCACTCCCTGCAATGCTCGAGGATCGCCGCCTGCACCGCGGGTAGTCGAGACAGATCGCGGCGGAAGGCGAGCCGGTAGACGAGCGAGGGGCGCGCCGCGACGCGGCCGATCGAGTCGAACTCGTCGCGCAGACGGGTTCGGTCGTCGAGATCCAGCCGGTAGGTGTGCTTGACGAGCTCGATGAACGCTTCACGCGGCGCGAGGGCCGTGATGCTGACGGCGCAAGGGCGCGCGGTCGGCTCCGGGTGGCCGAGGACGTACATGCGTCGCACGGGCACGGGCTCCCGGCTGAACGGCCACGGGCCCCCACCGACGGAGATCTGCTGCTTGCCGCCCTGCGGCGCGACCTCGTGCACCGCGAGGCCACCGGTCCCGAGCGCCGCCAGCACGTCGGGCCACAGCCGGATCTCGGGGTAGCTGGGAACGCCCGCCAGCGTGCTGCCGTCCTCGACGAGCAGGAGGCCGTCGTCCGTGAGGAGCGGGAACGATCGCCGCACGAAGCTCGTGCTCAGCGTCGACTTGCCCTGGCCGGCCGCGCCGAGAAAGGCGATGGCGCCGTGCGGGGTCGCGATGGCGCTCGCGTGCAGGACGAGCCGGCCCCGCTGGCTCAGCGCAAGAGGCAGCACCTGGGCCAGGAAGAGATGCGCGACGAGCCGCCCCCGCGTGCCTCGCCGCGGGACACAGCGCACCTGCTGCCCGTCGCGCGACACCAGGAAGACGGCGCGACCGGGAAACCTCACGAGGAAGCCCGATCGACAGCGGCCGATGGTCAGGGAGATCGTCCCATTCGGCAGGCGAAGCGTATGGCGACGACCGATCAATCGTTCCCTGATCGGGCCGCGACGCCGCTCGAGCACGCAATCGAGCGGCTTGCCGGCGACCTCAGGGAGCCCCGGCAGCGGCACGTTGCTCGCGACGACGAGCCCGAACGCGGAATACGCGGTCACGCCCAACTACACCGCGTAGCGCGAGACGACCTCGGTGACGAAGGCGGCGGCTTCGGCGGGCGACTGGAAGATGGCTGGGTGGCGACGATGGACCTCGCGCTCGATGTCGCCCAGGGCCCGCCGACCATCGCAGAGCTCGAGGACGGACCGGCGCGCCTGGCCCCAGGGAGAGAGCCGCGGCACGAACTGGAGATCGGTCCGCTCCAGGTCTTCTTTGCAGAGGAGCATTCCCTGGAAGGTGGAGTGAGCGAACCGCCCTTTGCTCGCCGGGTCTGGTCCGCGCCCGGCGCGACCGTCCCTTACGTCGACGGTCCAGCTCACGACGCCGGCGGCGGGAAGGATCCGCAGCCTCACGCCGATCTGGTCGTGCTCTTCGAGCGCGACCGGGCGGGCGATCGGAAAGAAAACCTGTCTCCGGAAGATCGGCCGCGCCGCGAGCGGGGAGTTGGTCAGGGTGACGCTCGGCGAGAGCTGCGCCTCGAACCAGCCGCCGATCCCGTGAAGGGCCCCGGGCCGCCCCGCCACGAGGACGACCTCGGCGCCCAGAGCGGCCGTCGACGCCGTCGAGAGCCTGACCGAGATCGCCCGCGCCGGAGCTCCGAGCATGTGTGCCGGGTCGAACCTGGCCGGATAACCGGTGTTCGCGGCGATCGCGAGCGCCGGGTGGAAGTCGTAGCCGGCGGGCGTCCGCCCCCAAAAATCCACCTGCCCGAAGAGCTCGCCACTTTCCACGGGCGCCACGACCAGCCCGATCTCGCCAGGAATCATCACCCCGTCCGGCTTCAGGAAACGCGCCCGAGCGTCTGCAAAGTACTCGAGGATGCCCGACTCGAAGCCAAAGCGCCCGATCTGGTCGGCGAGGACCACGTCGACTCGCTCTGGCAGCTCCACGCGGGTCGAGAGTCCCTTGATGTGCGTGATGCGATCCTGAAATCCGTTGACCCAGGCGATTTCCCGGGCGAGGCCGATAATCGGCCCCTCGTCGACAGCGTAGACACGCTTGGCCCCGGCGCGGCAGGCCATGAGTCCGAGAATCCCGGTGCCCGCGCCGAGATCCAGCACCACGTCGCCGGGCGTGACAACTTCATCGATCGCCTGCCGGAAGGCGGACACGCGGACCGCGTCGGCGAGATATTGACGATGCTCGTCGAGGACGAGCGACATCAGACCGCCGGCACCGGCATGCTGGCGCGCCGCTCCATCAGAGGCACGCCATCATCATGGGGCCCCCGTCGCCGAGGCTCGCCGTGCCCGAATGCGTCAGCTTCTCGACGGGTCCGTACTCGATCAATCGGGGCTTCACGTAAGGCTTCTTCGAGGGTCCGAGCGTCACGTCCTGAGTCGGCTCCTCCTTCATAATGTCTCCTCGTTGGCCTACGCCGCGCGTGACGCGGGAAACATGGTCCTGTACCACTGTTCTGTCGCGAGGATCATCCAGAGGGGTCCAAGACATCCGCGGTCGCCACGATGCAGGCGCCGGTACATCTCCCTGACCCGCTCGCCGCGCACGAACCCGTCGGCCTCCAGGCGGAGCCGGGCGAACGCCTCGGCGGCGCCCTCGCGCTCGAGCGACGCAGCGTAAAGGTACGTGAAGTCGCCTTTGGTCGTGCGGCGTGCCACGGAGGAGGGAAGAAGATCTCCCGCCGCTCGGCGCAGGATGAACTTCGTCTCGGTGCCGCGCCAGCGCTGCTCCTCGGGCAGCGCCAGGGCGAACTCGATGAGCCGCCGGTCGTTGAAGGGGAACCGGCTCTCCATGGACCGGCGCCTCTCGAACCGGTCCACCATTTCGTACTCGGCGGCGCTCCAGCCGCTCTGCAGCTGGCGGTGGATGGCGCGCTGGGCGAACGTCGGGAACCGAGGCGTGGCGACGTCCCGCGCGAGCCGTTCTTGGAGGCCGACGCGCCGGGCGAAGTCGGGCGCGATCCAGTCCGGGACGTCCCAGCTTCGGAAGCGCCGCACGAGCCGTTTGGCCGGGCGCGGAGCCAGCGGCATCACACACCATCTGATTGCATCCGCCAGGCCGACCGGCGGGCCGCCCAGCAAATTCAAGGAGCGAATATCGTCGCGGACCCGGCGCGCGAGCGCGACCAGACGCACCCGGCGGAGCAGATCGGCGCAGTGAGCAGTGTCGCCGGTAAGCCACTCGTCGCCGCCGTAGCCCCAGAGTGCGGTCCGGGCGCCACGTCGATGCGCCTCGGTGAGCAGGAGTCCCCAGGGGTGCGTGTTGGGGAGATCCGGAAAGTCCCGCAGGTCGGCGACCTGCTCGGCCAGCGAGGGCGAGACCGCGTCGTCGGCCCTCACGTGGCGCACCGGCAACTCCCACATCCTCGCAACGTCGTCGACCCAGCCTCGCTCGTCCGCGTCCGCGTGCGTGAAGTCGAGGGAGTACGCCTCGAATCCCCGTCCGGGTGCGTGGCCGTCACGAGCAAGCCGGGCGGCGACGCCGACGATCGACGAAGAGTCGAGCCCCCCGCTCAGGAACACCGCGACGGGGGTGACGCTCCGGAGCCGACAGTGCACCGCCTCGCGGAAGATCTCGATGAAGTGCTCCGCGTACTCGTCGTCCGAGCGATACCGGATCTCGCGGCGCGGATCGACGTCGAAGTAGCGCGCCGTGCGGACGCGACCGTCCTCGACGATCAGGACGTGGCCCGGCGCCAGGCGCAGGATCCCACGATAGAGGGTCTCCTCGAGGTCGACGAGGCGACTGCTCAAATACTCACCCACGACCCCCTCGTTCGGTTCTGGGCCGAGCGGCAGGTTGTCGAGCAGCTGGCGCAGCTCCGAGCCCCACATGAAGGTCTGGCCGTGGGTGCAGTAGTAGAACGGCCGGATCCCGAGGGGGTCGCGGGCGCAGAAGAGCCGGCGGCGCCGGCGGTCCCAGATCGCGAACGCGAAGTCGCCGACGATCCGTGAGGCGCAGCCGTCGTCCCAGAGGGCGTAGGACTGCAGCACGAGCTCGGCGTCGGTGTCAGTCCGGAGATGGACGCCCGCGGCTCGCAGCCATGCGGCGAGCTGAGCACGATTGTCGACCCGGCCGTCGAGCACGAGGCAGAGGGTTTCGCTCTCGTCGAGCAACGGCTGCTTCTCACCCAGCGACTCCGGCGTCGTGCGCGAGATGCGGTGCCCGAGGCCCGCAGACCCGTCCGTCCAGTAGCCCTCGCCGTCCGGGCCGCGGTGCGCGACCGCCGCAGTCATCTTCCTGAGAAGCGTGACGTCGACCGGACGACCGTGGGGGGCGTACACGCCGGCGAGACCGCTCACGGCGCGCGCTCGCGGGGGGCGATGGTTGCGGACGTGGGCAGCCAGGAGGGCATGCGGACGAGCACGGCGTAGCTCGCGGGCCCGGGGTCCGCGCCGACGACGGCCCCGCCGAGCTCCACCCAGGCGTGGCCCTCGAGCGGCCCGCGGGCCTTCGTGACGCCAACGACCAACTGCGCCGGCAGCCCGCGTCGCTTGAGGAGCGACAAGACGACCAGCGCCTTCGCGAGGCACGTGGGCCTCGGCCGCCAGCAGCGGGCGGCGACCTCCACGAGCCAGGCCGTGCGCGGCGCGCCACGGGGATAGTCCTCGGCGCAACGACGGCGTGCCGGGGACAGCGCCTCGACAAGAGCGAGCGCTCGCCGGAGTCCGACGAGCCGCAGACCAACGCTGACGGGCGGCAGGAGGACCAGCGCGCGGGCGAGGAGCGCCCAGTCGTCTCGCGGAAGTCTCGCAACGCCGAGGAGCGCACGCGTGAACCGGGCGCTACGCGGACTTCGCGGCGACACGCGTCAGTCCTTTCGCGCACAGATGGTCGACGAGCTCGAGTAGATCACGTTCGAGCACGGCGGGAGCGGCGTCGTACTCCGAGCGCAGCACCGCGAATACCGTGCCGAGGGATCCGTGATCTTCGATGAGCCGCCAGGTTCGCGCGCCCACGTCGTCGAGCCCGAAATAGACTCCCGTCTCGAGATTGAGGATCACAATCTCGCCGTCCAGCTCGCGGAACGTGATGTCAGGATTGATCGTCACCACGGAGGCCAGCGTGGACCTGCTCATTGGCACCGTTCCTCGCACCGAATCTTCCACACTCATGGATTGAAATCAAGGGAGCGCGCGCCACCGTGTCATCGGCATCTCGTGTATGGCACGATGGGCAGACTGTGCAGGGCGGGAGGATCACGCGCATCGTTGAGCCCGGGCTCGGTCCGCAGGGGCGGTCCGCGTCGTGGACGTGTGGAGCGATTTGATGGCCACGCCATGACGGCGCCAACGCGATGGCCCGAGGCCCGCGCGACGCGTGGGCTCGTCGCCACGCCGCACGCGCTCGCCTCCGAGGCCGCATTGGCGGTCCTGCAGCGCGGTGGCAACGCCGTGGACGCGGCCATCGCCGCCGCGACCACCGTCGCCGTCGTCTACCCGCACATGAACGGTGTGGGTGGTGACAGCTTCTGGTTGATCTACGACGGCCGGCGTCACACGCTCCGCGCGCTGAACGCCGCAGGTCGCTCGGCCGCGGCCGCCGACCTCGACACCTACCGCGCGCGGTTCGGTTCGGCGATCCCCGTGCGCGGCGGGGCGGCGGCGCTGACCGTTCCGGGGGTCGTATCCGGCTGGTGGGAGGCTCACGTCCTGAGCCGCGACGTGCTGGACTCACCGATCGACTGGCACACCCTCCTCGAGGACGCGATCGCCCACGCCCGCGACGGCTTTCCGCCGTCGCCGGGCCAGCGGCGTGAGACCGCGGACGCCGCCGACCTCTTCGGCGGCGCGGCGCCCGCCGAGTTGCGGGCCCCGCTCTGGCGCATCTACCATCCCGCGCTCCTGGCGCGCGAGCGCTTCGTGCAGGCGGACCTCGCGACGACCCTCGAAGAGATCGCGCGGGGTGGCGCCGACGCGTTCTATCGCGGCCCGCTCGCCAGGCGGATCGCGCTGGGCGCGGCGGCTGCCGGCAGCCCGCTGACGGGCGACGATCTGGCCCGGCACCAGGCCGAGTGGGTGGACCCGCTGCGCGTTCCTTACCGGGGCGGCGAGGCGGTGAGCTGTCCGCCGCCGACCCAGGGCTTCGCCGCGCTCGCGATTCTGTCGTTGCTCGAGGGCTTCGACGTCTCCGCCCTCGGCGAGGCCGACTACGTCCACCTCGTCGTCGAGGCGACGAAGCTCGCGTTCGAGGACCGCGACCGTTACCTCGCCGACCCGACGTTCTCCGCGGTACCCGTCGAGCGCTGCCTGGATCCGGCGCGCCTCGCCGAACGCCGCCGGGGGATTTCGCGACGGGTGGCGATGCGCGCGGCCGGCGCGCCCGCGAGGGGCGACACGATCGCCATCGTCACGGCCGACGCACACGGGAATGCGGTGTGCCTGATCCAGAGCCTCTACTGGGAGTTCGGCTCGGGGGTGATCGCCGGGGACACCGGCGTGCTCCTGCAGAACCGGGGCGCGTTCTTCTCGCTCGACCCGGCGCACGTGAACCGACTGGCGCCACGCAAGCAGCCCGCGCACACGCTCATCCCGTCGATGTATCTGGTGGACGGCCGCCCGCGCCTCGTCTACGGCACGATGGGCGGCGAAGGGCAGCCGCAGACACAGGCGGCGCTCGTGACGCGGATGGTCGATCGGGGCCTCGGCCCGCAGGCGGCGGTCGAAGCTCCGCGCTGGCTCTTCGGGCGCACGTGGGGCGAGGCGACGCAGTCGCTCAGGCTGGAGGCGCGGTTCGGTGACGAAGTGACCCAGTCGCTCCGGGAGCGCGGTCATGACGTGAGCGTCGTCGAGGACTGGAGCGATCTGATGGGCCATGCCCAGGTCATTCGTGTCGATCCCGACGGGCTCAGCGGCGGCTCCGACCCGCGCGCCGACGGCGCCGCGCTCGGAGTTTGATGGACATGGGGGGCCCCGACAAGGCCCCCCATACCCCCAACGCTTGGCGCGCGCTCAACCCTCAGAGCGCCTCCCGCTCGGGCCGTCCCGGCGAAGGCGTGGCGCGCCCCGTTGGCGCCCACGTCAGCTCAGCGGAAGCTCGCGCTCGAAGACGCTGAAGGGCGAGCGGCGCGCGGCCTCGAGCGCTTTCCTGATCTGCGGCTCGCCCCGCCCGGCGCCCTGCCGCAGCAGTGTCTCGAAGAACCCGACGTAGAACGCGTCCGGCTCGACGACCACGGCCAGGCGCGCGCGCATCCCCGGACCCGGAACCTTCATCCGATAAGCCAGGGTCACGCTCTGCCCGGGCCGGAGCCGCGTGTCGAACGCTTCGCGCGACAGGTCGAGGGCCACCTCGCGCCCGACGATTTTTTCCTGCCGGCTTCCGGCCAGCACCTGCCCCGCCCCGTCCACCAGCTCCGCGCTCAGGACGACCCGCGGCGTGACGTAGGTCGGAAACGCGTGGCCAACGCGCGTGCTGGTCACGCGTAAAGTGACGGCCGCGACGTCGCCGGGACGGTAACGCGCGGCCCCCGCCGCCGCGGTGATCGTGAGCCCCGAGCGCACCATGTCGGCGTCGTGGATGCCGCGCCACAGATGCCGCCGCTCCGGCATGTGGCAATCCTGGCACTGGACGCCCTCACGGGCGAACCGGCTCGCCTTCCATTCGTTGTAGGTGTTCTCGAGCAGCTTGCCGTTCAGCGCGAACCCGTCGGGTGCGAACTGGTGACAGCTGCCGCAGAACTCGGACTTGAGGAAGGCGGGCGTGCGCGTGACCCCGTCGTGAGGCAGCGTCTGCCGTGGGACGCCGCTCGCGATCGAGCCGTCACGCCGGGGCGGGCCGAAGCGCTGATGGCCCCGCACGTGGCAGCCGGCGCACGGCACGCCCTTGGCGCGGAGCGAGCCGTCGTGCGCGGGGTTGGGCCGCACCTCGTTGCCCTCAGCGACCAGCGGCGATTGCTCGGCGAGCGGCGCGTGACACGTGAGACATCCGAGCGCCGACCGCGGATCGCCCTCGAGCATCTCCACGAGCTGACCCTCGAGGCCCGGGCCCGTCGCCGCGGCATGCGTGCTCTCGCGCCAGTCGGCGAACTGCGCGGAGTGACAGGTCCCGCACGCCTCGGGGTGGAGCGAGGCCTCCAGCGGCGAGAAGCGCGCGGGCGGCGGGCCTTGAGGCGCCAGCGGCGGGCGCCAGTGCCGCCGGAGAAAGTCCTGGATCGCATCGGCGCCGACGGCGGCGGTGCCGAGCAGCACGGCCAGCGTCGCCGCGCCCGCGGTGCGAAGGGGCAGTCGCATCGACGGAAGCATGATAGCGCGGGCCGACTGCGGTACAGTATGGCCGCGCAGTCATCCTGACCGCTTCCTGGAGAATCGTCGTGGATCCGTACCGTTTGCCGCGGGATGTGCGACCGACTCGTTACGAGCTACGGCTCGAGCCCGACCTGACGACGCTCACCTTCGCGGGCGAGCAAACCGTCACGCTCGAGGTCGCGGAGCCGACCTCGCAGATCGTCCTGAACGCGGTCGAGCTCACGATCGACGAGGCGACGATCACGAACGCGCGGGGCGACTCGCGCCGGGGTACCCCTGTCGCCGACGAGCCGGCGGAGCGCTGCCGGCTCACGTTCCCGTCGACGATCGAGCCGGGCACGTGGCGGCTGCGCCTGGCGTTCAGAGGGACCCTGAACGACAAGCTCCGAGGCTTCTACCGGTCGAGCTACAAGGACCCGAACGGCGAAGTGCGGCTCATGGCCGCCACGCAGTTCGAGGCGACCGACGCCCGCCGCGCGTTTCCGTGTTGGGACGAGCCGGACTTCAAGGCCGTGTTCGCGGTGACGCTCGTGATCGACCCGAAGCTCACCGCCGTGTCGAACACGGCCGTCGTGGGCGAGCGGGTCGAGGGCGGACGCAAGATCGTGGCCTTCGCGGATTCGATGAAGATGTCCACCTACCTCGTGGCGTTCGTTGTCGGCGAGCTGGAGGCGACCGACCCCGTCCTGGTGGGCAAGGCGCCCGTGCGCGTCTGGTGCGTGCCCGGCAAGCGCCGGCTTGCCGCCTTCGGTCACGAGATCGCGGTCGCCTCGCTCCGCTTCTTCGAGAACTATTACGGCCTGCCGTACCCGGGCGACAAGCTCGATTTCCTGGCGATCCCGGACTTCGCGGCCGGGGCGATGGAGAACCTCGGCGCGATCACCTTCCGCGAGACGGCGCTCCTGGTGGACGAGCGCGCCGCCTCGCACAGCGAGCTCGAGCGCGTCGCCGACGTGGTCGCCCACGAGAACGCGCACATGTGGTTCGGCGACCTCGTCACGATGACATGGTGGAACGGCATCTGGCTCAACGAAGCGTTCGCCACGTTCATGGAGATGCTCGCGGTCGACGCCTGGAAGCCCGAGTGGCAGCGCTGGACAACCTTCGGCGTCTCGCGCGCCGCCGCCCTCTCGGTCGACGGGCTGCACTCGACGCGGCCGATCGAGTTCCACGTCGACGCGCCCCGCGACGCCGACGCGATGTTCGACGTGCTGACGTACGAGAAGGGCGCGTCGGTGCTCCGGATGCTCGAGCAGTATCTCGGCCCGGCGGTCTTCCGCGACGGCGTCCGCGAGTATCTCCGGCGGCACGCCTACGCCAACGCCGACACCGGCGACCTCTGGGCCGCGCTGGGCCGCGCCGCGCGCCAGCCGATCCCGGCGGTGATGGACGGCTGGATCTTCCAGCCCGGCTATCCGCTCGTGAGTGTCCGGCTCGAGGGGGGCCAGCTCGTGCTGAGCCAGCAACGCTTCACGTACCTGCCCGAGCCCCTTCCCGGGTCGATGCCCGCGGCGCAGGATCAGCTCTGGCAGGTCCCGGTGCAGGTGCGGATCACCGCGGCCGGGCGCTCGGCGACCGAGCGTCGGCTGCTCGCAGGGGCGGAAACGCGGCTCCCGGTGCCCGAGCGTGTTGACGCGGTCCTCGTCAATGATGGCGGCCACGGATTCTATCGCGTTCGCTACAGCGGCGAGCTCCTCGGGCACCTCCTGGACGCCCTGCCCGAGATCGCCGCGATCGAGCGGTTCAACGTCGTGAACGACGCGTGGGCCGTGACCGTGGCGGGCCTCATGGCCCTTCCCGATTACCTCGAACTGACCGCGCGCTTCCGCGACGAGCGTGACCGGAACGTATGGGCGGTCCTGCTCGCGTCGTTCGCCACGCTGAACCGCATCGTCGAGCCCCGGCACCGGCCGCAGCTCGCCGCGCTCGTCCGCGGCCGCGCGGCGCGCGCCTTCGCGACTCTGGGCTGGACGGTGCGGCCCGGGGACGACGAGCTGACGCGCCAGCTCCGGGGCGATCTGCTGCGCGCCCTTGGGGTGCTCGGCGACGACCCCGCCGTGCAGGCGCGTGCCGCCGAGCTCTACGCGGGGACGGCGGGCACGGTCGATCCCAACGTGCTCCCGGCCCTCATCGGCGTGCTCGCCCACGCGGGCGACGCCGCGCGCTATGACGAATTCCTGCAGCGATTCCGATCGGCATCCACGCCGCAGGAGGAGCAGCGGTACCTCTACGCCCTGGCCGCCTTCCGGCAACGCGAGCTGATCGCGCAGACGCTGGCGCGCACGATCGACGGGGAGTTCCGGACCCAGGACGCGCCGTTCGTGGTGCGGTCACTGCTGATGTCCGTCTACGGGCGCGAGCTCGCCTGGGAGTTCGTCAAGGCGAACTGGGACACGATGGAACGGCAGTACCCGAAGCACGGGCTCCGGCGCCTGGCCGAGGGCGTCATTGGTCTCGCCACGCCCGAGCTGGAGCGCGACGTGCACGCCTTTTTCGAAGCCCGCCGGCCCGAGTTCGGCGGCAAGACGCTCGAGCAGTACCTCGAACAACTCCGTATCGCCGTGCAGTTGCGCGAACGCGAATCCACCGCGCTCGCCACGTACCTCGCGCGATTCGGCTGAGGGGATCATGCGACGACTGGTTGGGACGATCGCCGTGGCTCTCGCAGGACTCTTCACCCATGCGGCGGGCGCGTGGGGCCAGCACGACCACGGCGGCGGTCAGGCGCAGGGGCATCAGGCGGCGCAGGCGTGCGCGATCGAGTTCGAGCAGGTCGTCGGCGAGGGCCGCGGTTTCGGCATGGCGTTCGTGGCCGATCAGAACGGCTACCCCGGCCCCATGCACGTGCTCGAACTGAAGGACCGGCTCAAGCTGACCGCGGACCAGGAAGCGAAGATGCGGGAACTGATGCACGCGATGTTCGCCGAGTCGAGGCCAAAGAGCGCGCGTTTGCTCGAAGCCGAAGCGAAGCTCCGGCATCTGTTTGCCGGGAGCGCGGCCGACGACGCGGCGTTGCGCACGGCCGTCGGCGAGGTCGAGCGCGCTCGGAGCGAGGTTCGACTGGTCCATCTCCTGACACACCTCAAGACGCGCGACCTCCTGACCGAGGACCAGCGGCGGATCTACCACCAGGCCCGCTGGGGCGGGCGCTAGCCGGCGTCGGGTGAATAGCGGAGGACGCGCACCTTCTCCATCGTGATCAGGCCGCCCTTCATGAGGCGGTCCACCTCCGGCAGCACGGCGTCCAGGTGCTCTTGTGTTCGCCGTATGGATCACGGAGTTGGCGCCGAAGCCCGCGACGCCCCTGATGATGGTCGCGCCGGCCAGCCCCTTGGCCCTGAAAAGCTCCAGGAGCGCGGCGGCGAGCGGGCGCTTGCCGGCGCGGTCGGACTCACCGAGAAACACCCGCATCAAGACTTGCTCGCCTTCGATCTTCCGCATGGCTATACCCGTACGCCGACGACCAGCCGCCCCACGGCGATCCCCAGGAAGCACATCGCCAGACAGAGCGCCGTCGTCGCCAGGACGTTGGTCCACGCCTGACCCCAGGCACCGGCCGCCACCAGCTGAACGGTCTCGTAGCTGAACGACGAGTATGTCGTGAGGCCGCCCATGATGCCCATGGTCAGGAACAGCCGTGTCGCTTCCGGCATGACCAGCGTCGTGGTGCCGATCTGTTGGATGAGACCGATGAGGAACGAGCCGACGATGTTCACGATCAGCGTGCCGTAGGGGAAATCGGCGCCGAGCCATCGGGCCGCGAAGCCGGAGGTCACATAGCGGAGTCCCGTTCCGATCGCGCCGCCCAGACAGATCAAGAGGAAGCGCTCCACGAGGTCAGGCGATCGCGATCGGCGCGTCGACGTACACCGTGTACGTGCGCGGCCGGCCACGCTCGGCGTCGTTCTGGTCCACGTACATGATGGAGGTCCGGCCGCGGATCTCGCGCGGCAGGATCGCGACCCGGACGAAGCTCGTCGGCTCGTCCTTCGACGCGACGGCGAACACGGGCTCGCGACCGCTCTCGAACCAGGCGCCGCCGGGCATCACCCTCCGCGCGGGCGCCTCGCCCACGGTGACGTCGAGCACGCCGGCGATCAAACAGCGGATGCCACCGCCCCGGTGCCGGTGCGGCAGCGCGACGCCGCCCGGCGCGAAATCGACGCGATCGGCGCGCATCAAGTACTCCACGCGCGGGTCGAGGTCGATCGTGTGCTCGAGGAGGACCTTCGCCGCGCTCCCGGGCCCGCCGACCGGCGCCGCGCCGCGGATCAGCTCGTAGCGCAGCACGGTGGCGCCCCCGCCCTCCGCGCCGACCTCGCAGGCTCCCGCACCGTGCCAGACCTGATCCTCGAGAACAGGCACCTCACGCGCTCCGGTCACCACGAGCGCGCCGCGTCGCACGTAGAGCACGCGGTTCAGCGCAAGCAGCGAGCACCGTCCAGAGGCGCCCAGCGTGTCCTCGCACAGGCGCAAGGCATATCCGGAATTCTCGGACGCCATGGGCGTCATTGTACGCTGCGCGCGCTCCGTGATACGTTGCGGGGCGATGAGAGCCTTGATGCTCGGGCTCCTGATTGCGAGCGCCTGGCTCGCCGTTCCCCGCAGCACCGCGGCGTTCTCCATCCAGGAAGCGATCCTCCGCGTGAAGCCGGGGGTGGTGCTCATCACGGCCGAGGTGCGCGCGGACGTGACGCTGAACTGCGGGCGCGGGCCCGTCACCGTCAGCCCCGCGCCGTTCATCGAAACGGGCACCGGGTGGTTCGTCGACGGCCGCGGCTTCCTCGTCACGAATGCGCACGTGGTGGACCCCGCGTACCGGATGCCGCCGTGGGTGACGCACGAGCTGAAGAAGAAGGCGATCGAAGAGGCCTGCGTCGTGCCGCAGCTCCGCGCGCGGGGGCTCATGCGTGGTGAACGGCTCGACCTCGAGGAGGAGATCCGCCGAGAGGCGACGAGCCGGGCGCTCGCGAGCGCCAAAGTCGAGGCCCAGCCCCAGATCACCGTCCTGCTCTCGAACGGGATGAAGCTCAAGGCGGAGGTCAAGAAGTTCAGCCCCCTGCTCTTGCTCGACAAGGCCGGCAAGCCGCTCCCCGGCTCGGGACGCGACCTGGCGCTGCTCCGCGTGCCCGACGGCGACGGCGTCTATCCTGCGATCGGGCTCTCGACACGCGACCCGCAAATCGGAGATCCGATCCACATCCTCGGCTTCCCGGGCGTTGTCTCCTCCCACGAGCTCCTCAATCAGAGCTCCACGCTCGAGGCGTCGGTCACGAACGGCGCCGTGTCCGGTATCAAGCAGGACCAGATCGGCCAGGATCTCGTGCAGACCGACGCATCGGCCGCGCACGGAAACAGCGGCGGGCCGGGTATCGGTGACGACGCCGGGGTCGTCGGCGTGATGGTGGCGGTCACGCTCTCGCCGTCGGGCGGCGCCATCGTGCAGGGGTTCAACTTCCTGATTCCCGCCAAGGACGTCGCCAGATTCTTGCAGGGCACGGAAGTCACGAAGCCCGGCGACAGCAAGTTCAACCCGGTGTGGGCCGCAGGCATTGAGCTGCTCCTGGACCAGCGCTACAAGGCGGCCGTCGTGAAGATCTCCGAGGCCAACAAGCTGGTGCCGAATCTCCCCGACGTCAAGCGCGCCCTGGCCGAAGCCCAGGACAAGGTGAAGAATCCGCCGCCCCGACCATTCCCGTGGGCCTGGGCGACCTTCGGCGTGACCCTGCTGAGCGTCGGCGCCTACGGTGGCATTTGGGGCAAGCGCTGGTGGAAGAATCGCTTTCGCGTCATGCCGGCGCAGGTGATCGCGTTCCTCGAGAAGGGGCTCAACCCCGTCCTGCTGGACGTGCGGACCAAGGACGACTTCGAGACGAGCCCCCTGAAGCTGCCGGGCTCGATCCGGTTCGAGCCCGGAGAGGCCGAACGCGCCCCGGTCAATTTCGAGCCCAGTCAGCTCATCGTTGCCTACTGCACGAGCCCCGAAGAGCAGCAGAGCGCGCGGGTGGCGCAGATTCTCCGCCAGCGAGGCTTCAAGAACGTGCGAATCCTCAAGGGCGGCCTCGGCGGTTGGACCAACGCCCGACTGCCGGTCGAGGCGAAGTCCGCGCTGCCCTCGATCGGGCTCGAGCTTTACAAGAATCTCTCGCTCGGCGACGTCGAGCGGCGGCGATTCAAACCGGGCGACGTCATCTTCAAGGAGGGCGACGATTCGCGGGGCGAGGCGTACGTGATTCACGCGGGGACGGTCGAGATTCGTCGGAGCTTCGACGGCGCCGAGAAGGTGCTGAACCGGAGCGGTGAGGGCGAGCCCCTCGGGGAGATGGGGATCCTGCGCGGACGGGCCCGGCGGTCGGCGACCGCGGTCGCGTCGGAAGACGTCGAGCTGCTCGTCATCAAGGAGGAGCGGCTCGAGTGGCTCATCCGGAACCGGCCCCAGCTCACCGCCGAGCTCCTGAAGCGTCTCTCGAACCTCGTCGTCGCCACCGACCAGGAACGGGCGCAGGCCGGGAACGTCAGATGACGCCGCGCTCGCGGAGCCCCGTCATTTCGGCGTTCGAGAGCCCGAGCTTCCCGCCGTAGATCTCCTCGTTGTGTTCTCCGGGCCTGGACGGCCCGGCGCCCTTGATCTGTCCCGGCGTCAGCGACAACCGCGGGACGACTCCCGGCATCACGATCTGGCCCAGCAGCGGCAGCGCGACCGAAACGATGTTGCCCCGGGCGCGCACGTGCGCATCCTCGAAGAGGTCGCGCACGCTCGCGACGAGCGCGGACGGCACCTCCGCCGCCTCGAGCGCCGCGAGCGCCCTCGCCGCGTCGCGTTCGGCGACCCACGCGCCGACGAGCTCGTCCACGACCGTCCGGTGCTCGAGCCGCGCCGGCGTCGTCGCCATGCGCGGATCGCCCGTGAGGTCGGGCCGACCCAGCGCCTGGAGGAGGCGGACGAACATCCGATCGTTCGTGCACGCGATCGCGATCCATCGTCGGTCGCGGCTCAGATAGTGATTGTGCGGCACCGCGCTCTCGGTCCCCGAACCAATCCGCTCCCGTACGTCGCCGGTCCCGCCGTAGACCGCGATCGCGTCGTCGAGCACGCGGAGCACCGGCTCGTACAAGGCCAGATCGACGACCTGACCTTCGCCGGTGCGCTCGGCGTGGCGCAGCGCCACGAGCGCGCCGAAGGCGCCGAACACGCCCGCGAGGTAGTCGGGAACCGTCGGCGTCCCCGGCGACACGGGGGCGCGGTCCGGGTACCCGGAGAGGTACGCGAGGCCGCCGACCGCGGCGGCGATGCGTCCGAATCCGGGACGCTCGCGGTTCGGCCCGGTCTGGCCGAACGCCGAGATTCGCACCATGACGAGTGAAGGCCGGACCCGCGAGAGCTCGTCCCAACCGAGATTCCACCGCTCGAGCGTTCCGGGTCTGAAATTCTCGGTGACCACATGCGCGGCAGCGACCAGCCGCTGGATCAGCGCCTGGCCCTCAGGATCCCTGAGATTGCACGTGATCGACTTCTTGTTGCGCGCCTCGACGAACCACCAGTACGAGTCGCCGCCCGACGGCGCGACGGTGCGGCCCAGGCGCCGCAGGTCGTCGCCGACGCGCGGCTGCTCCACCTTGATCACGTCCGCGCCGAACTCGCCGAGCAGCGTCGCGCAAATTGGTGCCGCCAGGTAGGTCGCCAGATCGAGGACACTGACGCCGTCGAGCGCGGCGCGGGAGTCGGCCACGCCGATCATCTTACCCCGCTCGTGCTAGGATCGGCCGGGCCGGGCGCGGATCGCCACGCCTCTCGGCCCGAGAGGACACCGATGAAAGCGATGCTTGCGCGCGCGTGGGGTGAGCCCGCAACGCTCGAGTACGCGGATGCCCCCGTGCCACGGCCGAACGCCGGCGAGGTCGTCATCGAGGTGCGGGCGATCGGTTGCAATTACCCCGACATCCTGATCGTCCGGGGCAAGTATCAGCACCGTCCGGAGCTCCCGTTCAGCCCGGGCTTCGAGGTGGCCGGGATCGTCCGTGGCGTCGGAGCCGGCGTCACCGAGGTCGGCCTCGGCGAGCGGGTCTTCGCGACGATGGCATGGGGTGGATATGCGGAAGTGGTGGCCGTCGATCAGCGCCACGTCTATGCCCTTCCCGACTTCATGACCTTCGAAGAGGGCGCCGTCTTCGGCCTCGCGTACCAGACCGCGTGGTGCGGCCTCGTCCACCGCGCCGCGCTCCGGCGCGGCGAGACGCTGCTCGTCCATGCCGCCGCCGGCGGGACCGGGCTCGCGGCGGTGCAGCTCGGGCGAGCGCTGGGCGCAAAGGTCATCGCGACGGCCGGATCGACGGCGAAGCTCGAGATCGCGCGGGCCAACGGCGCTGACGTTTGCATCGACTACCGGACCGAGGCGTGGGTCGAGCGGGTGCGGCGGGAGACCCACGGCGAGGGCGCCCACGTCATCTTCGATCCGGTCGGCGGCGACGTCTTCGACGGCTCGACACGGTGCATCGCCTTCGAGGGCCGGCTGCTCCTGATCGGCTTCACCGGCGGCCGCATCGCGGAAGCCGCCACCAACCGGGTGCTCCTGAAGAACTTCAGCGTGGTCGGCGTGCACTGGGGCCTCTACCGCCAGCGCGACGCGACGACGGTGCGGCGATGGATGGTGGAGCTCCTGAAGCTCGCCGATGCGCGCCAGCTCAAGCCCGTCCTCTGGCGGTCGTTCCCGCTGCAGGGGGCGCCGCAGGCCCTCGCCGCTATTGCCTCGCGCGAGAGCTACGGCAAGGTCGTCCTGATTCCGTGATCAAGCTCCTCGTGAAGCGCCTCGACCCGTTCGTGGCGCTGCCGGCGTACGCACACGAAGGTGATGCGGGGCTCGACCTCCACGCCGCCCACGACGTCACGCTCGAGCGCAAGGGCCGCGCGCTCGTCGCCACCGGCCTGGCGGTCGCGATCCCCGCCGGGTTCGCAGGGCTCGTGTTGCCGCGCTCCGGCCTCGCCAGGACGCACGGTGTGACGGTCCTCAACACGCCCGGGCTGGTCGACTCCGGGTATCGCGGTGAGCTGAAGGTCCTGCTCGTCAACCACGGCGAGACGCAGGTCACGTTGCGGCGCGGCGAGCGAGTTGCCCAGCTCGTCATCCAGCGCGTGGAGCGGGCGGAACTGGTCGAGGTCAGCGAGCTGCCGACGAGCGAACGCGGCGCCGGCGGCTTCGGGTCGACGGGCGCCTGAGAAGCGCGCCGGGCGCGCCTGAGAAGCGCGCCGGGCCGCGCCGGGGGTACGAAGGGGGCGGGGACTTCAGTACCCACCCCCGGAGGAAATTTCGCAGCGTGCGCCGCGCCATACCCCGCCGGACCGCTCGCACTCCTGCTGCGCGGTCGCCGCCGGTGGCGTCGCCACACGGTCCGCGCAGCCAGCGAGATCTAGGACCAACAGCAAGGACCCGAACACCGTTCGCGTCGCCTTGCCCAAACGCCCCTCGTCGAGAGTCAATGCTGATCCTCCGGTGTCGCCTCCCGCCCGCGCGCCACGTAGTCGGCGACGACGGGCGCCGAGTCCTCGTCCAGCGAGGTGAACTGTACGCCAGCGGCCTCGCCGCGCCGCGAGACGATCGTGCCCTCGGCGACGATCCGGCGCGGCAGGCCGCCGCCTTCGAGCCGGATCTGAATCTTGCAGCCGACCTCCCACTCCGGCGGGACGCCGGCCAGCGCCAGCCCGCCCTCGCCGATGTCCACGGTGCGCACGCGGCAAACCCGCCCCTCACCGAGCGCGGTGAGCGTCGCGAGCGCCTGGAGCGCCGCGCGCGGGTGCTGGCGGACGCTGGCCGGCACGACGCCGTAGATCTTCACGGGCCGCGACTTGCCCTTGACGGTGACATCCCCCAGCACGCGGATCGGGAACCGGCCCTTCACGTGCTCGTAGGTGTACTCGCTGATGATGATCGACGCACCGTGGTCCTTCGTGGCGGACTCGAGCCGCGAGGCAAGGTTGACGTTGTCGCCGAGCGCGGTGTACTCGAAGCGCTGGCGTGAGCCGAGCGTGCCCACGAGCATCTCGCCCGTGTTGATGCCCACCCCGATGCGGATGGGCACGCCGAGCTTTTCCTGCCATCTGGCGGAGACGGCGAGCGCCCGCTCCTGAAACTCGAGGCCGGTCCGGATCGCGTTCAGCGCGTGCTCGGGATCCTCGAACGGCGCGTTGTAGAGCGCCATGATGCCGTCGCCCATGTATTTGTCGACCGAGCCTCGGTGCTTGAAGACGATCTGGGTCATCTCGGTCAGATACTCGCCGAGCATTTCCTCGACCTGCTCCGGCTGAAGCCGCTCGGAGATCGACGTGAAGCCGCGAATGTCGGAAAAGAGCACCGTGGCCACGCGGCGGCGGGGGCCGAGGCTTTGCTCGTCGCGGGCGCGCACCAGCGCGCGCAGGACGTCGGGCGAGAAGAACGGTGACAGCCGGCGCTTGTAGAGTTGCGCGTGCACGAAATTCTCGACGACCGTCGCGCCGTAGCCGAGGACGAGGGCGAACGTACAGGCCACACCGCGCATCCAGACGTCGGCGAGCAGGAAGCCGGCATACGCGAGCAGGAAGCCTACGACGAACAGCACGACCGTGACCACCAGCGCGCGCAAGGCGTGGAGGCGGACGACGAGCGCCGATCCGGCCAGCGCGGCGACGACTGCGAGCGCGGTCGACAGAGGCTTCGGCACCTCGCGAATCGGGTCGCCCCGGATCAAGGTCTCGAGCGCGTTGGCGTGAATCTCGACGCCCGGCATGTCGCCGCCGCGGGCGAACGCCGTCGCGAAGACGTCATGCTGCACCTCGCTCGTGGAGCCGATCAGAACGATCTTGGCGCGGAACAGTCCCGGGGTCTCGCCTCTCACGACACGGTAGTACGGCACCCGCTGAAACGTCCTGGGCCCGCCGCGGAAGTTGACGAGGACCTCCTCGGCGTCGGGTAGTGGCCTCGTCGCGAGCCCCGCGGCACTCACCTGCCGATGGAGTTGCGCGTCGAACGCAAGCAACCATTCGTAGCCCTTCACTGGGTCGGGCACGGGCACCCGAACGGGGATCCGACGGACGTGGCTGTCGGGATCGGGAACGACGGTCAGGGGGGCGACGGCGGCGGCGCCCTTGCGGATGACCGGCAGCGGCATGTTGGAAACCTCGCGCTTCGCGCCCAGGACCTTGCCGCCCACCGAGACAAGGGGCTGGTCATCCTGCGCGCCGGCGAGACCGAGCACGACGTTGCCGGCGCGCGCGACCGCCGCGCCAAGGGCCTCGTCGTCCTTGGGTCCGAACATCGAGTCGCTGTCGAAGATGATGTCGAGACCGATGACGAGCGGCCGGTCGGCGCGGATCCGGTCGATGAGCTGGCCGTGCAGCGCGCGGGGAAATGGCCACTGGAGGCTCAGCTCCTGGAACGACGACTCGTCGATCGTGACGATGACGATCGGCGCGGTGGGCGGGCGGGCGCCGCGGAGCTCGAAGAGCTGGTCGAACCACAAGTACTCCCACCGCTCGATTGGCCCCACGAGCACGAGCGCCACCACGAAGAGGGCGGCGCCGATGCCGCAGAGCTGCTTCCGGAGCAGATCCGTCAGACGAGCCCCAACGCGCCCCATCCCCGCAACTCTATGCTAGGCCTGTCTGGCTCGCTACAGCCATTCGGCCGTCGGGGACACTGCGGAGCCCGGCTCAGCCTTCCTCCTGAGCTCAGTGTCCGCGATACCCCACGAGACCCGCGTCGAGCGATCGGCGGTCGACCCGTGACAGGGTCCGGATCATGCCGGCGGTGAGAAGCCGTGCGTGCGGAACGCCCAGCAGACGCTCGGGTATCCACCAGAGATCGGCGGTCATCCAGCCCGGGTGCTTCCGGTCGAAGCGCGCCAGATTGACCGGGCGCGAGTAGGCGCGCAGGGTCCGCTCGCCGCGCAGGTTGATGTAGCCCTCGAAGTAGCTCATCACCAGCTCCCGCACGCTCCGGTAGACGGGCTCGCGGTAGCGCAGACCCGAGAAGTTCGATTTCGCGATTGCGCCCCAGTGGCCGCGCAGCCTGTACACGGTGATCACGTGGTCGGTGTCTTGCACGGCCTCCAGATCGAGGAGCAGCGGTGGAAACCCGAGCGCACGGAGAGCGGCCGCGGCGAAGACAGCGCCCTCGAGATAGTGAGCGGTCCCGTGGCGCAGCACGCGTCTTGGTGACCAGGCCGTGGTGGCGATGTGGTAGGGCATCGCCTCGAGCGCTCGCTGGATCCCGACGGGCGTCATGAGCGAGCGGAGCGCGCGCCACTCTCGCGGCGTGAAGCCGAACTCGCGACTCATCTCTTCCGGCCTCCGAGTGGCCGCCCATCGTAGCACCGACCCGGCGCCGGCATCGTCTCGCCCTTCCCCGACGCAGGGCCGCTGGCGGGCCATGACACTGGGCTCCCAAACGTCCAGCGCCGCACTGTCACGCAGGTGACGCTGTCCGGGATCTTGCGACGCCGAGCCGACGCAGAACCACAGGTATGGGGACAGGGCAACTCAAGAACAATCACGGGTTACGAGAGCGGCACGCGTTTTGCACCGCGCCGGCACATGATCAACATTCACCGATTTCGACGGCTCATAGGTGCTGCCGCACACTTGTGTCAGGTCGAGGCGGATCTCGTCGCGGCGGGCTACCCGGAGCTGGTCGGGAAGCTCGACGACATTCGCACCAAGATCGATCTGGAGATCTGCTGCCTCGAAGGCAGGAGCGAGCTGAGCCGGTCGTACTGACAACCGACGCACAGCGCCGAGCCGTCCCCGGGCCAAAACACGATTGGCGTCACCGCGATCCGCAGCGGACTGATTGACAGCCGCGTCGCGCCACTAAATAGTCCACCCACAACCATCCGACCTGGCGCGACATCGAAAATCACCCGGTCTGGGACGTGGACCGGAAATACAAGCCCATCAACTCTGTCGCCCCGTATTCGCACCTGTACGGCTGGCCTGCGCCCCCCGGACGAACGGATCCAGAGGCGATCCTCGGAGCTAGGCAGGGTTTTCCCGGGCTCCGGGATCGCCGCGGCTGGCGCGGCTCAGTACGACCAGGAGAGCATCAGCGTGTAGACGTTGCGGGTGTAGTCGAACACCGCGATGTTCGAGATGTTCATCGTCCTCTGGTACTCGGCGACCAGCGTGAAGCTATGGGGCAGGGGCAGCTCAGCACGCACGATGTTGGTGATTTCTTGGTCCTGCCGTCGCGTCGTGCCCGGGGCCGTGGTGGGCAGCAGGCTGTTCTTGTACTGGTAGTTGCGGAAGTGGACGTCGAGGTCGTACTTGAGCCGGATGGCGAGCCAGGGCAGCGTGTACTGGCCGCCGGCGAGAACCCGGTTGCCCACGTACTCGTAGTTCTGTCCGACCGTGTCGTCCCAGTCGAACTGGTAGCCGAGCTTCACGTAGTGCCGGTCCTCCGAGAAGCGGACGAGCTGGGTCGCGCCGATCATCCAGTTGTTGGCGTCTCGGTTCTCCTCGGGCAGGTTGTCAATCACCTGGTTGAAGTTCTTGTTCTGATACCGCGCGAAGAGCTGGGTCAGGTACCGGTCGCTCTCGACGAGGCTGGCGAAGGCGCTCCCCGTATGCCGGAGCACGAACCACTTCTGGTCGAGGAAGAGCGCGTCGAACGCGTACTGCCCGCCGACGAGCAGCGGCATGTTGGCGACCGCGGTGCGGTACGTGGCGCCCACGTTCCCCAGGTGGCTCATGATGTTGAACGACGGCAGGTCGTTGTTGTACGTGGTGAAGAACGAGTAGCCGATCGTCGCTTCCCACTGATCGGTCCGGAGCCAGGCGTAGTCCGCGCGCAGTCCGAAGAGCTCGCCGCTCGACGTGGCCTTCACCCGCCGGAGCGCGGCGACGAGCGGCTCGCTGCTGTCGGCGTTCGGGATGACGGCAACGTCGTCGTCGTAGAAGAAGCCCAGACGCACCTCGGCCGACAGCCGGCGCTGGCCCTGGCGAGCGGCGACCATGGAATCGCGCAAGCGCTCGGCGGGCCCGGTGAATGCCGAGG
This sequence comes from Candidatus Rokuibacteriota bacterium, assembly GCA_023249095.1. Taxonomy (GTDB): domain Bacteria; phylum Methylomirabilota; class Methylomirabilia; order Rokubacteriales; family CSP1-6; genus AR31. Next base: position 59,763 of record JAHFDK010000013.1, read on the forward strand.
CCGGCGCCGCCCGGATCGCCTGATCGATTTCGGCGGCCGCCTGCCCGGGCAGGCCGAGGACGCCGAGCGCGAGCCCGGAGTAGAACTTCGTCAGCTGCTGGAGGTCCGCATTGCTCGTGCGACCGGCGCGAAAAGCGTCGAGCGCGCCGCGATAGTCCTTCTTCCGGTAGCGCAGGAAGCCGACGTAGTACCCGAGGCCGTCGAGCGTCGGCTGTCTCCGAAACGCCTCCTCGAGCAGGGGCTGCGCCCGGTCGTACTGCTGCTGGGCGAAGTAGGCGAGCCCGAGTTGGAAGGCGATCGCCGGATCGGTCCGTGAGCGTGCCCGCGCCTTTTCCAGGAACGGCGCGGCCTGCGCCGGCTGGTCCTTGGCCATCAGCACGATGCCCGTCAAGTAGAGGGCTTCGCCGTGGTCGGGCTCCGTCTCCAGGGCCTTGCGGAGATTGGCGAGCGCCTCGTCGTACTTGCCATCCGAATATTCGAGCACGGCCTGGGCGACGTAGACGTCGGCCTCCGTGCTCTGAGCGAAGCCGTGCGTGGCAAGCCACAGCGGTGTGACAAGCACGATGACAAGCGACAGACAAGACAGGCGCACCGAGCTCGGGGGCCGCCAGCGACTCGGACGGAGCGCGATCATCAGGTCGAGGTCACGTCGCGTCCGCGCCTTCCGGAAATCTCCTCATAGGATCACACCTTTTAGCCGTCTTCCTCTTGACAGTTTAGAACAATGACGCGATCATCCTCCGCTACTGTATTTCTAAAAACGTGAGGCTCCCGAATGGTCAGATGGCGGAGACAGGGTCTGGCGTGGCTTGTTCTCGCCATCTACCTGCTCCCCGCGCCCGCGCTCGCGCAAAGCACGAAGGCCGGCGTCGTTACGACGCTCGAAGGTAACGTCACCGCCCTCCGTGCGGTCGCCCACCAATCCGTTCTCCTCAAGTTCAAGGACGACGTCTTCCTGCAGGACCGTGTCGTCACCGGCGAGCAGGCGTTCGCTCGCCTCCTGCTCGGCGGCAAGGCCGTCATCAGTATCCGCGAGCGCTCGGCGGTCACCATCACCGAGGTCCCCGGGCGCTCCACCGTCGAGATCGAGTCCGGGAAGATCGCGCTCAGCGTCGCCCGGGACCGCATGCTCCCGGGCGAGATCATCAACATCAAGACCCCGAACGCGATCGCCGGCGTCCGCGGTACGGTCGTCGTCGCCCAGGTTACCTATCGCCTGGGCCAGCCGTTCACCAACCTGTGGGTCCTGCGCGGCATCATCGACGCCATCCATACCAACGTCACAGGCGCGCCGCTCAGCCAGCCGGTGCCCGTGGGAGAAAAGGAGTCGTTCAACGCCGACCAGGCGACGGCGACGAAGGGCGCGTTCACGCTGGAGGAGGTCGGTACGATCGTGCAGGGCCTCCAGCCACAGCAGACGCAGGATGTCGGCAGCGCCAGTCAGAGTCCCGCCCGCCTCGAAGCAGTCAACACCGCCTTGGCGCTGCTCGGCGCTCTTTTGGGCTCGGGCGGAGAGCAGCAGATGGCGCTGTTGACGGGCCCGCCCCCGCCGATCCCCGCGACCGAGACGACACCGGAGCAGACGGTCACCGTGGCGCCGATCACGTCGCTGAGCAACCCGATGACCGAACAAGTGCTCTCGGATCAGCAGAAATGCAGTCAGGGCGACGCAGGGGCGTGCGCGGCACTGGGACTCCCTCTCGCTCCGGGGACCCAATCTCCCTCTCCGGTGACACCTCCGCGACCACCAGCCGACACGTCGGTGCCGCGCGCCGAGAACGGCAGCGTCATCGACACGAATTCGAAGGGACTCCTGGACACTGCGCTCCTCGACGCCACCGCGCTGCTGATCGCCTTGACGGGGAACGGCACGCGGCTGCAGACGAGCGGCAACAGCATCGACCTGGCGAACAACGCGCGCCTGCAAAGCACCAACGCACCCGAAGGACTCATCAGGCTCGAGAACCAAGCGCGGATGGACGTGCTGGCCGGCCATCTCGTGAACGTTTCGGCCAGCCGGCTAAACGTCGCCGGTGACCTGGTGCGGATGGGCAACAATACGGTCCTGAACGTGGGCAACCAGGTCTTCAGCGGCGTGCTTCTCAATGTCCTCAACGGCGGCATCGTCAACATCAACGGAGCCCTCGTCAGCTTCACCGGGATCAACGCGGCCATCAACGTCACGAACACCTTCACCCCGACGTCGTTCATCGCCGGTATTCCCGTCTCCATCGCCCTAGGCGCGAACGTCCGCATCGGCGCGGGGGCGCTGACCGGCCTCAACAGCAACGGGAACATCATCAGGATCAACGGCACGCCGCTGCCGACCGCGGCGACGGCGGCCTCCGGCATCACCGGCAGTCTCATCAACGTCGGCGCCAACGGGACCGTCAGGATCGTCGGCACCCCCAACTGACGCGTCTCGGCCGAGCGTCATTCCTTCGGTTAGAATCGTGTCGGGAAGGGGGCGTATGTCGACTGTCATCCGATCGCTGATGGTGGTCGCGTTCTCACTCGCCGTCATTCCGGCCGTGGTGTTGGCGCAGCAGCGGCCGCAGCCGGTCCCGGCTCAAACCACGCAGCAGCCGCCGGCGCGTCCGGCGATCCCGGCGCCCGCGGCCGACACGGCCGAGATCAAGCTGGACGAGTCCACGACGCTGAAGGCCGCCGCGCTCGAGGCGCGCATCTCCGCTGTGGTGGCCAACTTCGCGCTGTTGCAGCGGCAGGCGCAGGATCTCCAGCAGGAGATGACGAAAATGCTGGAGGAGCGCAAGACGCTGATCCAGGACGCGGGCAAGAAGGCCACCGTGGATGTCAAGGATCCCAACGAGTGGGCCTTCGACAACACGGGCCAGCGCTACCTGAAGGTGCGCCGTCCGCAGTGACCGTGCCAGCGTGGCGCGGGAATTCCCCGCCGGTGACGTGGAGCGGCAACGCCGGCGAGAGTCTCGAGGGCTAACGCGGCCTCCGACCATACGATGCAGCCGCGCGAGTCAAGGGCACACGCCTTGCACCCAGCCTGGGCGTGTCCCGCTCTCTCGGCCTCGCGCTCATCGTCGCCTCAATCGCCGTCGCCGGCTGCGCCGGGACCCGGGTGGGTCACGCTGGGCGGCTCCCCACCGGCGATCGACTGGTGACCGTCGTCATCAGCGAGGACCGCGAGGCCGTCGACCGTGAGTGCGGCTTCCCTCTGTCTGTCGGCCCGATCTATGGGTGCCAGACGTCACACGCGGTCGCTCTGCCCGATGGCCGCACGGCGCGCTCCATCAAGGTCGTCCGCTACACGGACGTGCTGCCCTCGATGATGGCCTTCGAGATCGAGATCCACGAGTTCTGTCATGCGATCGCCGCGCTGCAAACCATCGACGATCCCTGCCACGCGGAGAACAACGGCCTGCTCCGGACGTCCCGGCGCCGCTAGTCCTTGCCCCCGACCTCGTCCTCTTTCATGCCGGCGACGGGCACGAACAGGGGCTGGCCGTACTTGTCGACGCCGAATGTCTTGATGATCTTCTGAACGTCGGACGAGACCATGAAGTCGGCGAAGACGTTGCCGCCCACCGTGTTGATTCTGGGGCCGTTGCTCGGATTGACCTCCATGACGGAGTAGATGTTGAGGAGGGGCCTGTCGCCTTCGAGCAGGATCGGCAGGCGCACCCGCCGCTGGAACGCCAGGTAGGTCCCGCGGTCGGTCAGCGTGTAGGCCTTCCGGTCGTCGGCGATGCCGAGCGTCACGCCCATCCCCTGCCCGGACTCGATGTACCACCCCGCCTGGGGCTCGACACCGGCCAGCTTCCAGAGCGCCCTTTCGAGAGTGTGGGTGCCCGAATTGTCGCCCCGCGAGACGAAGCGCGAGCCGGTCGCGGCGATGGCCTGCATCGCGTCCGCCGCCTTCTTCGTCCCCTTGACCTTCGCCGGGTCGGCGGCCGGTCCGATGATGACGAAGTCGTTGTACATGACGAGCCGCCGGTTCAGCATCTTGCCGTCCGCGACGTATTTCTTCTCGAGCCCGGGCGCATGCGCGAGCACGACGTCAGCCTCGCCACGCGCCGCGAGCGCGAGCGCCTGGCCCGTGCCCACCGCGATCGTCTTGACGCTGTAGCCCGTCTGGCGCTCGAACATTGGGACCAGGACGTCGAGCAATCCCGAATCCTGGGTGCTCGTGGTCGTCGACAGGATGACCGGGGGCCGCTGCGCCTCGGCGGGCAGCGGGAGGATCGCCAGGACGAGCGCGGTCAGGAGCGCGTGGAGCATCAGTCCCCTGAACC
>JAHFDK010000075.1 GCA_023249095.1 Candidatus Rokuibacteriota bacterium
GTGCTGCTGGACAGCTCTGGTGACGATCCGGAAGCTACACGCCACCACGAGCCCGTCTGGCGGATGCTGACGATGCTCGCCGAAAAGGTCCTGGACCTCCCGCAGCAGACGCTTCGCTAGGCTCCCAGAGCCTTTCGGTAGACGAGATCCGCGGTGGCAACGTCTTCGATCGCGACGCCGACCGACTTGAACAGGGTGACCTCGCCGGCCGACTCTCGGCCGCGCTTCGCTCCCGTCACCACTTCGCCGATCTCGGCGTCGACCCGGCCCGCGGCAATGACGTCCCCGGACTCGCGCGTCGCCGCATCTCGCAACTCGACGTAGATACGGGCCGTCCGAAGCACCGCGTCGTCCAGCTCCCGCCAGGTCGGACGCGGGGCTCCCACCGCGTTGATGTGGGTGCCTGGCGACAGCCACTCGCCGAACAGTACCGGCGTCTGCGACGTCGTCGCCACCACGATCACGTCGGCGCCGCGCACCGCCTCCGCCGCCGATGCCGCCGCGCGGATCCCGAACCGCTTGGCGAAGGCTCGGGCGTTCCGCGGGCTCCACACGCGGATCTCACGGAACGTGCGGACGAGGCGCAGCGCCTCCAGGTGGCTCCGCGCCTGAACGCCCGACCCGAGAATCCCGAGCACCGACGCCTCCGGACGCGCCAGGCACTTGGTGGCGACCGCCGAGACCGCCGCGGTGCGCATCTCGGTGATGAGCCGGCCGTCCATGGTGACGAGCGGCTCCCCCGTCTCGGGACGGAAGAGGACGATCACGGCGTGGTGCGTGGGGACGCCCTGATTGTTCGGGTAGAACGTGACCAGCTTGGCGCCGAGCGCACCGCCGTAGGCCGGCATCAGCCCCAGGAAGCCTCCGTGCTCGGCGATCGGGACCATCACGCGCACGGGCTGGACGACTTTGCCGCTCGAAAGATCGGCCAGCGCTCTCGCCATGACGGGGATCAAGTCCTCCATGCGCAGCAGATCGCGGACAGCGCCTTCGTCGAGGATCATCGGCGATCGAACCAGTGCCTCAGCTCGATGTTGTAGCCGTTGGGATCGCGGATCTCCGCCCGTGCGTATTGACCCTCACGCACCCTCGGACCCCACGTGATGGCGACGCCCTTCGTCTTCAGGTAGTCGATGGTGCTCTGCATGTCCGTCACTTCGAGGGCCATCATGCGGTATCCGAGGTGCTCGTCCGCGGGCGCCGGCGCGACCGAGCCACCCTCATACGCCATCAACTCGACCGACGTGCCTCCCAGCTCCAGATACACGAGCTGCAGCGGCACTCCGAGAGACGACCGATCGATTCGGTCCCTGGCTTTGAGCTTGAACCCGAGCACGTCGGTGTAGAATTCCACGGTCCGCTCCAGCTGGTCGGTCACGATCTCCACGTGATCTATCTTCTTGAACACGATACCCTCCTTCCCGCGCACGAAGTCAGCGAGTCGTGGCGCCCAGGCCACTGTTCACAGCTCACAGTGCATCTCGACGATCTCCAGCGCTGGATTCGTCGGCAGCGGCCTTCTGACGCCCGTCTCCCTGAATCCGACTTTCTGGTACAACGCAACCGGCGCCGGGCTGTGACCCGGCGCCCACAGGCCCAGGCGTCGCAGTCCGCAGTCGCGAGCCCACGTGACCACCGCCTGTAGCAGAATCATCCCGATCCCTCGCCGCCGCCAGGCCGGATCAACCCACATGCCTCCGACGCGGCCCCACTCGCTCCGGGCACGGTCGACAAGCCCATACGTGCACCCGACCACGGTCTCGTTCTCACAGACCAGAAACATCACGTGACGCCCGGGTTCGGTCACCGAACGCGTCAGGTCGTCCCAGTACGACATCGGTCTGGCGGCGGCGTCCGCGAAGCGCTCGCCGAAGGCGTCGGGAGCTTCCTGCAACGCCCGCAAGCGCACGTCTCGATGGAGAGCCACCTCGTGCGCCTCGAGCGTGCGTACCCGCATCCTGTCCCGGCTTCCGAGTCCGTCTAGCGGCTCAGCAGGCGCGCGACCTCGTGCCGTCCTTGCGTGCCGGCGATCTCCAGGGCCGTCTGCCCGTCGCCGGTCCGCAGCGATCGATCGGCCCCGCTGTCCAGGAGCAGGCGAACGAGGGCGAGGGCTCCGTTGAAAGCGGCCTCGTGCAGCGGCGTGTGGCCGCTCGGGGAGCCGCGGCCATCGACCGGACAACCGCGGGCAATGAGAAGCCGGATGATGTCAGGGCGCCGATCGGCGCGCGGCCCGGCGGCGGCGGCGTTGATCGCCAGGTTGCCTTCGCCGTTGCGCGCGACTGCGAGCACGTCTGCTTCGGCGTCGAGCAGCGCTTCCGCGGTCTCCCGGTGGCCGAAGTACGCCGCGAGATGAAGCGGCGTCCAGCCGTCGTGGGCCCACTGTCGCACGGCTCCCGGATCGTCCCGGAGCTGTTGCCGCACGTCCGCATCGAGCCCGAGCGCGCAACCTTCGAAGAAGTTCGGGCGAGCGCCGCGATCGAGGAGCAGGCGCACGATGTCCTGCTTGCCGGCGTACGTCGCCATGAGGACGGGCGAGTTGCCCTTTTCGTCCCTGGCGTTCGCGAGGTCCGGGTGCGCCGCCAGCAGATCCCCGACGGCCTTCGTGTGACCGCGTCGGATGACGACGAGCAATTCCGTGACTCCGCTCACGGGTCCCTCGGCGGAAGGCGTGGGATGAATCGGGGGCGTGGATTGCGAACTGCGGATTACGCCCGCGCGAACGCCGGCGGCGACTGCTGGATGACCTCGTCCCACGGACCGGGGAAGCGCCCCTTGGCGCCCTGTTCCGAAAACGGCTTCTCACGATGCCACTCACTGCGGGGCAGCTCGTAGTAGACCTCGAGCCCGTTCCCGTCAGGATCCGAGAAGTAGACGCCGATCGAGACGGTGTGATCCGAGACGCTGATGGGGACGTCCTTGGCCTTCAGCCGCTGATACATCTCCGCGAGGTCTTCGAGGCTCCCCATTCTCCAGGCCACGTGGTTCAGGCCCACCTGCTTCTTCTGCGGTCCCAGGGCGTCTTCGCCCACCTCGAAGAGGGCGATGTCGTGAGCGTGGCCCGGGTCGCACGCGAGGAAGGCTGCGCGCAGCTTGGTCGTACCCGGAAAGGTCATGGTGTCCTGCGTGTGGAGGCCGAAGACGTCCGTGTACCACTTGTGCGAGCGCTCGGCGTTGCGCACGAAGATGTTGACGTGGTCGAGGGAAACCGGCTTGTAGGGCATGGCCCAGTATACGCCATCCTTCATGCCGCCCCGAGATCGAGGCGAAAGCCCTTGACCGTCACGCCTGGTGCCGGGTGGAAGTCCAGCTCCGGGGCGCGGGTGAAGCCCATTCGCTCGTACATGCGCATGGCTGTCCGCATCAGGTCCGTCGTGTGAAGAGTCAGCGCGCCCGTCCCGGACCCGCGCGCCCGCCGCACGCATTCCTGCATGAGGGCCGCGCCGATGCCCTGGCCACGCGCTGCCGGCGCCACGGCCAGCAGGCGCACCTCCGGCCACGGCATCTCCATCGATTCACCCCCGGGAGGCCGGACGCGTCGAGGCGGGTACAGCAAGACCGTGCCCACGATCATGTCGTCTCGCTCCGCGACAATTTGCTCGGCCGACTCTACGCGCGCGAGTGTGGCCACGATGTTCTGCCGGTATCCCTCCCAAAGATCCGGCATTTTGTCCGCGTATTCCTGATAGGCGGCCAGGGTGACTTCGCGGATCCGGTCACGGTCGCCCGGGCGCGCATCGCGAATGAGCAACTCACCTGCGTGCGAAGCGCCGACGACATTCAGAGTCATCACTCTCCTCTCAGTTCTCGAAGATCAGCATCAGATAGGCCAGAAACAGGAGCACATGCACCGCCCCCAGAAGGACGTTGGTTCGCTCGAGGGCGAACGTCAGCATGCTGACCACCAGCGTCAACGCCAGCAGGGTCGCATCCGGTGCATCGAGGCCGAGGATGATGGTCCTGTTGGTGATGAATCCGATGGCGAGCACCGCCGGAATCGTCAGGCTGATGCTCGACAGCGCGGTCCCCAGCGAGAGATTGATGGAGCGCTGAAGGTGGTTCGCCAGTGCGGCCCGCACCGCGGCCAGGGATTCGGGAGACAGGATCAACACCGCGACGAGGAGACCCCCGAGCGCCGTCGGCGCACCCAGAACGCTGATGCCGTGGTCAATCGGAACCGCGATTTGCTTGGCCAGGAAGACAACGGGGAGGACATACGCGATCAGCAGCAGGCCATGGTGTCGCGCCGAATAGACCTCGAGCCCACCATGTGACGCCATTGCAATCGAGGCAGTACCGGGCGAAACAAAATAGTCGCGATGGCGCAAGGTCTGGATGCCGAGGAACACGCTGTACAGCCCGACTGACATGATGATGAGAAATCCGGCCTGCAGTGGAGAGAGGGTCGGTCCGGGAGACGACACGGTGAAGCTCGGCAGAATCAACCCGAGCACCGCCAATGGCAGTATCACGGCCAAAAAGGCATTGGCTCCATAGAGATTGTACGTCTGCTCGTGATAACGAAGCCCGCCGAGCAGCAGGCAGACGCCCACGAGCCCGTTCAGCACGATCATCACGATAGCGAGCATGGTGTCGCGCGCCAGCGAAGACTCCCCGTGGCCGGTGTACATGACCGCCGCGATCATCATCATCTCCATGCCGCTCATGGAGAGCGTCAGCACGAGCGTGCCGATGGGTTCGCCGAGCTGCTCGGCGAGACCTTCCGCATGGCGCACCACGGCAAACGCCGAGACCAGAATCGCACCGAAGAGCCAGCCCAGGATGCAGACGAACCAGACGGAATTGGAGAGATCGGCGAGCCAGCGTTTGCCGAATGCGAGGAACAGCGCCGTGGTGGCGACGCTGACCGACAGTGGCCATTCACGGCGCAGGACATGAACGACGGTTTGAGGGACTCGCCGCATCGTTGCTCAATGGGCCTATGGACGGCGCGTGCTGATCAGCACCAAGCGGCGACTCCCCAGGTGGAGCGAGCTGCCGTCCAGGCCGCCGTACCAAACCAGGGGTTCCAGGCCGGCCCTTGGCATGAGGGCGAGGAGCTGGTGAAGGGAGCGCATGCGGGCGGAGGTGGTGTATTCGGTGCGCGTGCCGTCGGGGCGAATGAGCGTGACGTGGTCGTCGATCACGTCACGCGCGAGGTCCCAGACGTACTCGTGGAGCACGACCATGCCGTTCGAGGTCTTCTCCGCGATCTGGGACTGGAAACGGGCGGGGAGCCCGTCCCGGTGCAGGGTCTCCAGCAGGAAGCGCCCACCCGGCCTGAGGGCCTTCCAGATGCCGCGAAGGGTCTTGACGTCATCCTCGGGATCCTCGAAATACCCGAACGCCGTGAAGATGTTGATCACGGCATGGAACTCGCCGTCGAAGGGCAGCTCGCGCATGTCACCATGAACCCACCGGGCGGTGACGCCTTCCGCGTCGGCGTCCGCTCGCGCCCGCTCGAGGAACACTTCGCTCAGGTCGTACCCGGTGACGTCGAAGCCCCGTTTCGCGAGGGGAATGGCGTGCCGACCGTGGCCGCAGGCCAGGTCCAGGACCCGTGCACCGGCGTCCAGACCGAGGAGCGCGACGATGCCATCCACCTGCGCCGCCGTGTGCTCGGCCGGGAAGGCGTCCCGGTAGATCGCGAAGTAGTCTTCGCCGAAGAAGGACTTGAACCAGGTTTTCATACGTAGTCTTCGCCTGGACTCCATCCGACCTTCTCTGCCCACAGCGACGCGGCTTCATAGATGATATGCAGGACCGGATCCTTGAGAGAAAGATAGCCGTCGATGCTGTCCGGGAAGAGCTGGGACGCTCGGCGCTTCAGGAGCTCGTACTCGGCACGAACGTCTCCCGCTGAACGAAGATAGTCGCGGAACAACAGCGCATACCGCTGGTTGAACCGCCCGCGCTCTCGGATATGGATATGGGCTCGTCGCTCACCCTCCGGCTCCCGCATGTACAGCTTGCGCAACTCCGGATCCGTCTCGGACTTCCTGTGAAAGAGGTCGTACTCGAGCATGGTGCCATGACGAAATCCAGCAGTCCTGAGCGCATTGGTCAACCCGTCCGCCGCGTCCAGGTCGGAAACCGTGATCTGTATATCTATGACGTCCTTGGCGCCAAGCCCTGGAACGGCGGTAGACCCGATGTGGTCGATTCGAATCGCGGCCGGCCCGACCAGGTCGCGGATGTGCTTCGCGATCCGCGTGAACTCCTCCACCCAGTGCGGCTGATACGACGTAACCACCACCGGGCGGCGGGTCAACGTAGTTCCATGAGATGCGTGCAGTCAGCCGCGCCCTCGCATCGACGGAACCCCAACCTCTCATAGAGCTGGGCCGCCGCCGGATTCTGCGTACTCAGCCGGAGAATGTCGAATCGGGCCCTGGCCGCCTCGATGACCCGGCCGACCAGCTGCCGGCCCACCCCGAAGCGCCGAAAGGCCGACAGGACGTACAGATGCCGCACCCTGCCGACACCCTGCGCTACGGTATACGGATCGACGTTGAGCCCGCACACACCGACCACTCGCCCACCTGTCAGGGCAGCAAAGAAGGCCTCACCGGCGCCGTCAAACCGATTCGCTCCGCTGGCCCACTCCTCAGCGAGCCGGCGCATGAAGCGCCACCCGGCTTGCTCGCTCTCGGCGACCAGGGCATCAATAGACTCGGACGGCAGGTCACTCAGGCGTTCGATGACCATGCCGTGCTAGACACCGCCTCTCACCACTGTGAAAGCATCGTCTGCGAGCGACGTGACCGAAGATACCTTCGATGAGTGGACGCGCCCGTGCTGAAGGAAGAAGAGTGACACCGGGGCCATGGTGCGCGCCAATCCCTATGAGCCCGAAAGGGCGATGGCCGACATAGAATTCTCGACTCTCGTCGACCCGTGCCGAGTTGATGGCGGGGACCACTCTCCTGATGCTCACGGTCGCTGCTCCTGTGCGATCTGCGGTCGGTATCGACTACGCGCGCTTCTGCGTCACCCGCTGGTCGCTGATGCGCGCGGATGCGTCGATGGTTCCGCGGTGCCCGATGCTCTCAAGCCGGCTTGCGGCCCCGGACGAAAATATGCAGCCGTCCCGCGATGGCGGGTCCTCGAGCCCGCTGCGCATGGAGCGCGTCCAGCCATGTGCTCCGCTCGGCCTCGGTAATGGCGCCCGCCTTGACGGCCGCGTCGGCGGAGCGCTCGGCTAAATTGGCGTAGAAACTCCGCGGGTCAGTTTCGAGCGGAAAGAAGCCCCGCACGCGGACCTCCTCGAGGCCGGCCTGCTCGAAGAGTGACGGCAGCCGCCGCGCCAGCCAGCCGTCGACGGCCAGAGCATCCGAAGACGCAGCGACGATGCGGCGGGTGAGCGCACGATCGGAATGAGTGAAGGCGGTCATATCGGTGTCGAGGTCGAAGACCCCGACGCGTCCGCCCGATCGCAGGACTCGCGCCAGCTCAGGGATGGCGGCCTCGCCACCCGGCACGTGGGAGAGCACCGTCACGCACAGCGCGGCGTCGAACGAGCGGTCGGGGAACGGCAGTTGAAGCGCGCTGCCTTCGCGGAACTCTATGCGATCGCCGAGATCGGCCGCCTGGGCCAGCTCGCGGGCCACGGTCAGGAGGGCCGGACTCGGGTCGAGGCCGATCGCCCGGCCGCGGGGACCGACGCGTCTGGCGATTTCCCGAGTGACGACACCACTGCCGCAGCCAACGTCGAGGACGCGCTCACCGGCGGCGATGCCGAGCAGGTCCAGATAGGTCTCGCGCGCGTCGACTTCGTCCTCCGCTCTGGCGCGGAGCTCGAGCCGAGCCGCGAGCTCGCGCGCCTTCGCGGCGTCCGCGCCGGCAGTGTCGCGCCAGAGGCTCTGTCGTCCGTACTCGCTCACGTCCTGATCCCGCGGCACCGCATCCTCAAGAACCTCCCATGGTCCCTGCTCCAAATCGCGATCCTGCACCGGTGAGCAGCGTATCGCGAAACGGGCCCCCGCCGCATGGCGTTACCGCCGCCCATCGCGCGGTGCCCCGTTTGCCGGATCTTACGTCGTCGGTCCAGAGTCAAAGACGGTACCGCCGTTGGTTGGTGAGTTGATGTCACCGGGTCAGCGGCGACGCGCACACGCCGCTGCATTGCGAAGTCAGATTGCGATTCGCGACAAGCACGATGCAAGCTCGCTTGGTGATGCGCACAGGCCGTCCGCACAGGCGTCGGCCAGCTCGGATTCGGACCCATAGCCCCATAGGACACCGATCGACCGGACGCGATTGGCTCGGGCGCCGACCATGTCGCCCGCTCTGTCGCCGATCATGACCGCGCGCTCGGCCGAGATTCCTTCAGTCGCCAGCAACTGAGCCAGGAGGTCGATCTTGTCATCGAACCGCCCTTCCAGTTCGGGTCCGTAGACACCGGCAAAGTAGCGATCGAGTCCGAGGTGGCGCACGATCCGGTCTGCATACACCTTCGGCTTCAAGGTCGCGACAAACAAAGCCGGCGTGATGAGGCGTACGCGGTCGAGCATCTGGGCAACACCGTCGTAGGCGTGATTCTCGAAGAGTCCCGCGTCTCCGTACTCCTCGCGATAAAGCGCCAGCACACGCTCGATCAAGCCCCTGTCCGAGGTCTCGAGCAGCGTGGCGAACGTTCCCCGAAGCGACGGCCCGATGAATGACGCGAGAACGTCGTCGGACGGGTAGGGCGCTCCGATCTTGTCGAGCGTGCTTCATGCATCGCACAATGCCAGGCCGCGGATCGGTCAGTGTTCCGTCTAGATCGAAGAGCAGCCCAAGCGACTTCAGCTACTCGTTCCTCCGCGCCGAAGCAATCTTGTGCTCGACCGCTGTCTCAGTGGGGGCGCACTAGGCTGTACATGACTGCATCCGCGGGTCCCGTTGGCAACAGCAGGCGACTGCGCAACACACCCTCACGTACAGCACCGACTTTCTCCGCCACTCTCTGGCTGCGCGTGTTAGCCGCCGCGCACACAATCTCGAGTCGAATCAGATCGGTCTCCCGAAACGCGTACTCGGCTACAAGGCGAACGGCCGCCGGTGCCACCCCTCGCCCCATCGCAGACGTTCGAACCCAGTAGCCCAGATTCGCAAATCGGCTCGCCGTACTAATCTGGTTGATCCCGCAACCCCCAAGGAAGCGACCGCCTTCATCGAGGATCGCAAACTCGTAGGCCATGCCCTGTTTGGCAAGCTTCTCCTGGACGGCCACCCACTGTCGAGCTTCGTCGAGCGAGTAACGCCGGTGGCACCACGCCATCCAGGGGTAGACCTCGGCCACAGACTCCAGGGCGGCTGCGTGCATTTCCTCTGCGTCCCGTTGCTGATACAGACGGACGGTGTAAGCACTCACGTGGTCGCCGCTCGCTCCGTCGAACACGCCGGCCAAGCTGCGGCGCGCGCGCGCAAGCGTGCGTCCGCCGTGAGCGTCCCCCGCGTCGTCAGCTCGAACCGGTTGTTAGCGTGGTACGTGATCGAATCACGAGACATCAGTCCAGAAACTGGTACTGGCCAAGACGCTGTGTACAATCGCCGGGCCTCCGGGGACCGTGGCCGAACCGCCAATGGGGCTGCCAATGAGCCCGTTTGTTAGCGTGGCCGATGGGATGTTCCGGCGACCGCAGTGGTGACACGCGTCCGCACGCGTGATCCCGGTTAGGAGAATACTTCTCCGTCGCATCCCTGTCCCCGAATGCTCCGTCCACCCCCAACCTGGAGGAGCGTTCTGTGAAGTCCAATCGACGTCCCCACCGGAAGAAGCCGGCGGCCGGCCCCTCACTCCTAGAGCGCATGAACCGAATGCCGCGAGCATCGATTGCCGCTCCGACACGCATCACGTCTTGCGCCACCGTGCCGCTCATCTCGGCTTCTCGCTCCTCAACCGCGCCACCGGCGCGCTGCTCGACTGCACAGTTTCTTAGGAGGCTCTGCGGACGCGTCCACGCGCGGAGTCGAGCCCTACCTACGGATTCGTGGCCAGGAACGTGCGGGCGAGTGCCAGTTCGGGACGCCCGTCACCTGGACCGACGATTTGTAGGAGTCTCGAAAAATACCGCTTGGCGGTCGCGATGTCGCCGCTCCGCGCGGCCGCCTGAGCCGCGCCGTACAGGCCTCGGAAGCGATCGGGCTCGCGGCTCTGTGAGGCTTCGAACTCCTTCAGGGCCTCGGCGGGTCGCTTCAGCTCGAGGAGTATCTCCCCGAGGAGCTCGCGAGCGGGAACGAGGCGCCCCGGGGTCAGGATGTGCTTCTCGCGCGTGTCCTCACTGTCTGCGGCGCTTCGCATCAGGCCGAGCGCTTCGTCATGCCTCCCTTGGGCCAGCGCGACCCAGGCCGCCGCGCTCAGCCGGCTCACCTCGACCTCGTTCGCCCAGTAGTCGATCTTGACCGCCTTCAGCACGTCCCGCAGGTCGGCGAGCCGTTGCACGTCCTTGTCCGCTGCGACCGGGTCGCCAGTCCGGGCGGCGCCGAGCGCGCGCACGAAATGCGTGAGCGCATCGGCGAACGGAATGTTACTCGTGCGCGGCGTGAGTACCATGGCTTGGCGCCAGTCGGCGCGCTCGATCGCGTAGCGCGCTGGGATCGCCGCGATCGCGTACGGGAAGAGGGAGCGCTTCGGATAGGCGTCGGGCACCCGCGCGGCGTCTTCCACGACGCGTCGCGCGTCGCCGTCGCGCGCCATCTGGAGATAGGCGTACGCCATGTAGTCCATCGCATGCAGTTGCTCATCGGGGTCGTTGTCGCGCCGGGCGGCGACCGCCGAGCGCTCGTTGGTCGCGGCCGACTCCGCCCAGGCGCCGACGCGCGTGAAGATGTGCGAGGGCATGTGCAGGGCGTGCGGCACCGCGGGCGCGATCCCGGCATAGCGTCGCGCGGCCGGAAGCCCCTTCTGCGCGATCGGCGGAGCGTCGTAGCTGTGGATCAGGTAGTGCGCGACCCCGGGGTGGTCGGGGTGACGGACGAACTGCTGTTCGAGAATCTCCGCGGCCTTCAGATAGGTCGCATAGGTTTGGTCGACCAGCGTTTGGGTCGAAGCCAGATACAGCGCGTAGAAGATTTGCGCCTCGTCGTCGGCCGGATAACGGGCGGCCAGCGCCTCGAACGCCTTGGCGCGAGCGAGCTGGCGCGTCCGCTCGGGGCGATTCGCCCAGTCCTCGTAGTACGCGGCGACGGCCTCGACGTAATCTCTTTCGCGCTGGGTCTGCGCGCCGATGCGGCGGCCCTGCTCGATCGCCGCTTGCGCACGCTGCGCCCACTGCGGCGACGGGCCGCGTCCGGCAAGCGGGTTGGCCATTAGTACCGCGGCGATCCCCCATGTCGCGATCGCGCACGACGGATCCTGCGTCAGCACCTCACGAAAGATCTTCTCGCCCTCGATGAACCAGAACGAATGTAGCATCGCGACGCCACGCTGGAATGTCTCCTGTACGGCAGTACCGCAGGAGTTCGTGAAATCGACCTTGCCGAGCTGGTCCGGTGACTTGGACTGTCCTCCTCCGGCACTCGGCAGGCACAGGGCGAGAGAGACCAACGGGGCTAGGATGCGGATGCCCGTTCTCATCGAAGCCACCTGTCCGGTTCGAACGTTCCCGTGGCCGCCTCTTTTGAGCCTAACGTTGCGATCAGCGGCCGCGAGGCGAGCACAGCGAGCCCGCGGTCCGCTGAATCGCGATGACTCTCATCCAGGCCTCCTCCCCGCCACCCGGCGGGGTACGGTGATGGCGGCCAACCAAACACCCTCCCACCGGGAGGGAGAAGGAGGATGGGAGATGAGGTTCTACACCAAACCGCACCGATACTACTGTGGGATCGACCTGCACGCGAGGCCGATGTACATCTGCGTGCTGGACGCGGAGGGTCAGATCCGCGTCCACCGCAACGGCCCCGCCACTCCGGAGCACTTCCTCACCACCATCGCGGCGTACCGCGAGGACCTCGTGGTGGCCGTGGAATGCATCTTCACGTGGTACTGGCTGGCCGATCTCTGCGCCCACGAGGGGATCGCGTTCGTCCTCGGCCACGCCCTGTACATGAAGGCCATCCACGGCGGTTAAGCCAAGAACGACAAGATCGATGCGCACAAGATCGCCGTGCTGGTGCGCGGCGGGATGCTGCCGATGGCGTATGTGTACCCGCGGGAGATGCGGGCGACCCGAGACCTCCTGCGCCGGCGCTGCCACTTCCCGCGCAAGTGCGCCGAACTGCTCACGCACATCCAAAACACGGCGAGCCAGTATCTGCTGCCGACGCTCGGCAAGATCGCGTACCACGGGAACCGCGGCGGGGTGGCCGAGCAATTTCACGACCCCGAGGTCTTGGTTCGGGGTCGAGGCGACGACGTGCCGTCCGTGGCCAGCGACGTGAGGAAGCGTGTGACTTCTGGCGCCCCCATCTCGGCGGGATGACGCTTGGCGTGAAAGAAAATGTACCGGCGAATCCACGCGACGTAGGCTTCTTCGGTGCGCCGGCTGTAGTGCCGCGCTCGCAGCGCGTCGCGAACACGGTCGAGGAGACGTGGTCGCGGCGAGTCCGCCGGGCTGGTCTCACGGACGACGAGGGACGAGCGATCGCACCGCCGTTCATTCACACCGCCCCTTTCGTTCCGGTCGATCCGACGATAGCCCATCAGAATCATCCGGACAAGAAGCACCTCGAGGCGTACCGAGCATTGGACACTGACGTCGGGCCGCGGTCGTCACGGGCGAGCGGCCCGCTGCGCCTATTCGATGGAATGGCGGCGAAAGACCGCGCCGGCACACCGAAGGCCGATGCACCGCCGAGCTCGCCGACCAGGATCGCCTGGGCATCGACAAGGCGCGGCATCGCGAGCGCGATATGGTCGAACTGGATCGGGCACACCGGGACTACGTCAGGACGGCCGTCTTCTTCCGCTCGATCAGCCCGAAGTCGATGGCGGCGCCGAGCCCGGGACGGTTCATCGCGTGCACGAGCCCGCTCCGGTCGACCTCGATGTCCTCCACGAGGCCGTACTTCTGCGCCCCGGCCGGCAGGAGCACCTCGAAGAACTCGCAGTTCCGGATCGCCATGATCACGTGCAGGTTCGCCACGTTGTTCAGCGAGTTGCCGCCGTGGTGGACCTCGAAGTTCATGTGGAAGGCTTCCGCCAGATGCGCCGTCTTGACGAGCGCCGTGATCCCACCCTTCACGGCGACGTCGCCGCGCAGGTAGTCGGTCGCCTGCGCGGTGAGCCACGGCGCGAAGGCGGTGAAGCCGCCGGGGGCGTACTCGGTCGCGAGGATCGGGATCGAGAGCTTCTGCTTGAGTTTGACGTAGTTGTAGATGTCGTCGTCGGCCAGCGGATCCTCGTACCAGTGGAACCCGAGCCGCTCGACCGCCTGGCCCACCCGCAGCGCGTCCGGATAGATGTAGGCCCAGGTCGAGTCGAGCATGACCGTGAAGCGCTCGCCCACCGCGCGGCGGACCGCCTCGCAGACCTCGATGTCCACCTTGGGGTCAGTCGGCGGGTGGATCTTGTAGGCGGTCCAGCTCTCCGCCTTGAACTTCAGGGCCTCCTCGGCGTACGCCTCCTTCGAGGCGAGGACGGCGGAGCTCGCGTACGCCGGCACGCTGTCGCGGTACGAGCCGAGCAGCTTGTGGATCGGCAGCCTGGCGACCTGGCCGGCGATGTCCCAGAGGGCGACGTCCACGGCGCCGATCGCCCGGAACGTCGTCGCGCGGTTCCTCTGCCAAAGCCCCTGGTAGAGGCGCTCGCGGTCGAGAGGATCCTGGCCCATCACGACGGGCTTGAGGAACTGGATCAGCGACTCACCGTCCAGGTGGGCGCCGCGCTGGGCGGAGCCGAGGAACGCGTGCCCCTCGACGCCGTCGTCCGTCTTCATCGTGAGCAGGCCGAGCTGGCTCTTGCCGCTGAACCGGCCGGTGTGCCGGCCGTACGTGGTCGCCGGAATATCGGTCCAGGCGAAAAGGGTCAGCGTGACGTCGGTGATCTTCACGAGGAGACGCCTCCGTTCTCGGTGGTCATCGCGCCGTCAGATGGGGCCAGAGCGCGTCGGCACCGCGCTCCGCGACCGAGCGCCCGAGCTCGACGGCCCACTCGCCTTCGCCGCCGAACTCGGCACGCCACGACCACAGCCGCCGCGTCACGAACTGCAGCGCGTGCTCGTAGGTGAAGCCGATCGCGCCGTGCGTCTGATGAGCGATCGACGCGCCGATCCCCGCCGCCTCGCCGACTCTCACCTTGGCCACCGCGATCTCGAACGCGGCGTCGCCGCGGTCGGCGGCGCGAAACGCGTTGGCCGCCGCCGTGCCCGCGGCCGCCGTGTGCCCGGCAAGCACCGCCAGATTCTGCTGGATCACCTGAAAGGAGCCGATCGGCTTTCCGAACTGGCGCCGCTCGGTCGCGTACTGCGAGGCCTGGCGCAGAAGGTAGTCGAGGCCGCCCGCCATCTGGGCGGAGCGCGCCAGAGCGCCGTAGAGCCAGACCGCGTTCGCCGGCACGCGCGGGCCCGCGGGCGCCGCGGCGACGATCGGGGCCGCGTCGAACGCCAGCGTGTCGCGCGGCTCGCGGGCGAGGTTCTGGTCGGGCGTGATCTCACCGGCGCCGCGGGCCGCCAGCGCGACCATCGTCCGCCCCTCGGCCTCGGTGACGACCACGACGTGACCCGCCGCGGCGCCCCACGGCACACGAGTGGCGGTGCCGCTGAGGCGCCAGCCGCCGCCGGCGCGAGCGAGTCGCAGCGTGTCTTCACGATGGACCGGCGCCACCGTCAGTGGCCCGGACGGTACGTCCAGCCCGGACTCGGACAGGAGCCACGACGCCACGATGGTTTCGGCGAGCGGCGCCGGAACCGCGTGGCGCCCGGCCGCGCGCGTCACCACGAAGGCGTCGCCCCACGTGCCGCCGGCGCCGCCCTTCGCTTCGGAAACGAGCGGCAGCGTCAGGCCGTTCTCCTCGACCGCCTGCCACAGGCCGTCGGGCCACTCGCCGGTCTCGGCGGCTTCGAGGAGCTCTTTCGTCACGCGGTCGGTGAAGAGACGCGTGACGACGTCGCTGAGAATCGTCCGCAGCTCGTTCATCGCAGACCCAGTCCCCTCGCGATGATGCCGCGCAGGATCTCACGCGTGCCGCCGCGAAGCGAAAACGACGGCGCCCGCTGCATGAGAAAGCCGAGCACCTGCTGCAGATCGCTCCCGGAGTCGATCGTCGGCTCGACGCCGAGCAGGGTGTGGACAACCTCGGGAATCTCCTGCTCGAAGGTCGTGCCGACGTCCTTGACCACGGCGGCCTCGAGGTTCGGACTCTCACCGGCCTCGAGCATCAGGGCGACCGAGAGCGACATCTGCCGCAGCGTGGCCAGCTGCGCCACGAGGCGACCGACTGTGCCAGCAGCGCGCTCGCCCGGGTCCTTCCCCACCTCGCGGATCAGCTCGAGCAGCAACGCGAAGCTCGACAGGTATCGCTCCGGCCCGCTCCGCTCGAACGCGAGCTCGGTCGTCACCTGCTTCCAGCCCGCGCCCTCCTCGCCCACCCGCATGTCCTCGGGCACGAACGCGTCCTCGAAGACGACCATGTTGAAGTGGTGCGCACCCGCCAGGTCGATGATCGGGCTCATCGTGATGCCCTGGAGCTTCGGGTCCACCAGGAACTGCGTGAGCCCCTCGTGCTTCTTCGCCGGGTCATGGTGAGTCCGGAAGGTCGCGATCATGTAGTCGGCGAGATGAGCGTTGCTCGTCCACACCTTGGTGCCGTTGACCCGGTAGCCCCCCGCGACCCGCTCGGCGCGCGTGCGCAGCGACGCGAGGTCGGAGCCCGCGTCGGGCTCGCTCATCCCGATCGCGAACGCCAGCTCGCCGCGCGCGATGGCCGGAAGAAACTTCTGGCGCTGCGCCTCGGTGCCGAAGCGCAGGAGCAAGGGCCCGGACTGGCGGTCGGCGATCCAGTGGGCGGATACCGGGGCGCCGGCGGCGAGCATCTCCTCGAGCACAACGTAGCGCTCGAGGGCACTGCGCTCGTGGCCGCCGTAGCGCTTCGGCCACGTCATCGCGATCCAGCCCCGTGCGCCCATCTTGCGGCTGAACTCGCGGTCGAAGCCGCCCCATGAGTGCGCGCGCCGCACCGGCGCCGCGTCGCCCAGCTCCCGACGCAGGAACTCGCGCACCTCTGCGCGGAGGGCCTCGGCTTCCGGTGGCAGCTCGCCGAGCTCGAAGCGGAAGGTCTGCATGCTCAGGCGTACGTCTCGCGCTTCCGGAGCTCGACGAAGAGCCCGTGCGTGTCTTGCGGGTGGACCCAGGCGACGTCCGCGCGGCGTCCATCGACCCGGACCCCGGCCTCCTTCAAGCGCTCGACGCTCCCCGGAATGTCGTGGCACTCGAAGCCCACGAGATAGACGCCTTCGCCGTGCTTGGCGAGGAAACGGCCGACCGCTTTGTCCGGCTCGGTCGGCTGCAACAGCTCGATGTGGCCGATCCCCGTCGGGAGGATCGCGTTCTTGAACCCGAACTCCTTCGACTCCGCGCGATGGTGAACCTTGAGCCCGAAGAGGCGGCTGAACCGCTCGACCGCGGCGTCCAGGTCTCGCACCACGACCGTCAACTCGACGATGTCGCCCAGCATGAGGCGCCTCCTTGGACGGTAGAGCCGGATCATACAGTAGAATCACCTGGCTAGAATCACCTGGCTCGAAACCGGACCTCGCGATCCCGGCGGAGTTGTTCCAGGGCAAGCGCTACGGGACGATCTTCGGCACGCTCAGCCTGGCGTCGATTGTCGGCGGCGCCATCGGGCCCTGGGTCGCCGGCGCGCTGCACGATTACACCGGAAGCTACGTGCTCGCGTTCTGGATCGCGATCGGGGCCACCATCGTCTCGGCGGTCGCAATGTGGCTTGCGGCCCCGCGCAAGGTACGCGCGGTTGCGGGGCGCGTCCCCCGCGGTGTATAAGGACTGCTACTTCGCGATCTCGAGCAGCTCGACCTCGAACACCAGCGTGGCGCCGGGCTTGATCACGGGCGGCCGGCCTTGATCGCCGTACGCGATGTCCGACGGGCACACGAGCCGGCTCTTGCCGCCGACCTTCATCATCGACACGCCCTCGGTCCAGCACCGGATCACCCCGTTGAGCGGCAGGGTGATGGGCTCCCCGCGCTGGACGGAGCTGTCGAAGACCGTACCGTCGGTGAGCATGCCGTGGTAGTGGACCTTCACTCGGTCGGTGGCCTTCGGCGCGGCGCCGGTGCCCGCCTTGAGTGTCGTGATGACCATCCCGGACGATGTTTTCGTCGCGCCCTTCTCGGCCGCCACCTTGTCGAGATACGTCTGCCCCATCTTCTTCTCGACCGCCGCCGCGGCTCCCGCGCGCGCCGTCTGAAGCGCCGTGATCTTCGGCCCGTAGCCCTTCATGTCCACCTTGAACTCCTTCTTGAGCACACCATCGCTGACACCGGACAGGACGGCGTCCAGCTCGGTCTGGCTCAGATTGAAGGAGGACAGGTTCTGGCTGATCACGAGCCCGAGGGCATAGAGCGTCTTCTGGTCTTCGCTCGTGAGGTCGGGTCCAGCGGCGCCGGCTGCGACCACCGCGGCCAGGACGAGGACGACCGAGACCGGGAGGGCTTTGAGCATGGGGATCCTCTCTTCGCGCGGATTAGCGTAGGATAAGTCGATCTTCTCACGGGAGGCCGGAATGCCGGAATCGATTCCTGCGCCGCTGATCATCGACACGCTCAAGGACACGTTCCGCGAGGCGCGCGGGGGGAACACCCGCGAGCCGCTCGGCTGGATCTTGAGCGTGCCCGACACGCATCAGAAGACGGTGCTCGCCGCCCTCGACAAGGAGCGGGCGCTGCGCGTGGTCACCTGCGCCACCGAAGACGAGGCCAACGCCGTCGGCGCCGGCCTCTGGATCGGGGGCGAGCCGTGCGTGCTCATGATCCAGCACGCCGGGCTCTTCGCCTCGGTGAACACGCTGCGTGGCATCGCAATGGACGGGCGCGTGCCGATGTTCTACCTGATCGGCCTCCTCTCCCGCGAGAAAGACCGCGACCCGAAGGACTCGCGGCACTCGATGGTCCGCTTCGCCGAGCCGCTGCTGGATACGTTCGGCGTCCCACACGCGCGGCTCGAAGGCCCGGACGACGTCCACCTGATCCCCGAGTACTACCGCCTGAGCCGCGAGCGGCGCGGGCCGGCGGCGGTGCTCGTCGGCCTGGAGACCATTTAGATGGCCATCAAACCCGAGGACGTGCTGCGCGCGATCGCCAGCGCCCGCGGCAATGCGATCTGCGTGCCCACCATGACGACTTCGCCGGCCTGGCGGACCATCGCGCCCGACGACCTGTCGATCGGCTGCGTGGGCTTCATGGGCGGCGCCTCGTCGCTCGGGCTCGGGCTGGCGCTCGCGATGCCGAAGCGCCGGGTGGTCGTGTTCGACGGCGACGGCTCGCTCCTGATGCAGCTCGGCTCCCTGGCCACGATCGCCGGCGCCGCGCCCCGCAACCTCACGCATCTCATTTTCAAGAACGGCGTCTATCACACCTCCGGGGCCCAGGAGATTCCCGGCGGGCTCACCGTCGATTTCGTGCAGATGGCCAAGGGCGCGGGCTACCGGAAAGCGTACGCCGTCACCGATTTCGACGACTTCAAGCAGCGCCTGTCGTCGATGCTCGGCGACGAGGGGCCGTTGCTCGTCGAGCTCCACACGGGGCTCGCGGACAAGACGCCGATGACCGACCGCGGTGGTCAGCCCTTCCACCAGCAGGTCGAGACCTTGCGCAACAAGCTCGACAAGGCGGGCTGAGCGCGACCGCCCATCCGGATGCCCATGACCGGACGTAGTGACTGGTGATGGCATTCGCGTTACCCTTGGCGAGAGGGATGGCCGCCTTCGACATCGACACGTACCTGGCGCGCTCGGGCGCCGTGGACCTGTGGGCCGTCGACTGGGCCGACGTGCCGAAGCACCCGCTGTCGCCGGAGGCCATCCGCACGCTGCGGTACATGCAGGACATCGAGAGCCACACGATCGTGTATCTCCGGTCGCTCCTGGCGACGCGCGCGATCGACGATCCGGACGTCGCGGCGTTTTTGGCGTGCTGGGTCCATGAGGAGACTTTTCACGGCATCGCGCTCGAGCGCTTCCTGGCCGCCGCGGGCCACCCCCTCGGTCCGCGCCCGACGCCGCACGGGCACGAGAACCCCGCCCAGTGGCTCGAGGCGCGGGGGACCGCGATGCTGTCCCGGCTCTGGCCGGACTTCTGCGCGGTGCACATGACGTGGGGCGCGATCAACGAGCTGACCGCCCTCACGGGCTATCGCCGCCTGGCGGCACGCGCGGGACACCCCGTGCTCTCGGGACTGCTGGAGCACATCCAGCGCGACGAGTCGCGGCACTTCTTCTTCTACTACCGCCAGGCGGAGATCCGGCTTCAGCGCCCCGCCGTTGCCCGGGTCGCGCGCTTCCTGGTGGATCGCTTCTGGGGCCCGGTGGGCAGCGGGGTTCAGCCCCGAAACGAGCTTCGCTTCATGGCCGGCTACCTCTTCGGCGACGAGGAGGGCCGCGCCGCGGCTCAAAAGGTCGACGACACCATCCGCCGGCTTCCAGGCTTTGACCGAGTGCGGCTCCTCGAATCCTGGGTGGACCGGTTCGTCAAGGGAGGACGGAATGGCGACCGTAGCAACTGATCACTATCGTGCCTATACGCCCCGACCCTTCACCCGCGCCGAGCGCGACTCGGTGACGATCCTGTTCGGGGGTCTCCACTGGCGCATCGAGCGGATCATCCAGGCGGTGCTGGAAAGCAGCGGCTACAAGGCGCAGATCCTGCCGGTGGCCACCAAGCAAGATCTGTTGACCGGCCGTGAGACCGCCGACATCGGCCAGTGCTGCCCGACCAGCTTCACGACCGGCAACCTCGTGAACTTCCTGAAGAAGGAGTCCAAGCAGATCGGCGTCGAGGAGGTCAACGAGAAGTACGTCTATCTCACGGCCGGCTCCTGCGGCGCCTGCCGCTTCGGCCAGTACCACGCGAGCTACGAGCTGGCGCTGCGCAACAGCGGGCTCGAGAGGTTCCGGATGTTCCTGATGGCCCAGGACAACCTGGACCAGAACATGGGCGACGGCCTCGACCTCAACCTGCCCATGACGCTCGGCTGCCTGTGGGGCATCTTCTGCACCGACCTCGTGCAGGACCTCGAGTACCAGGTTCGGCCATACGAGGTGCTGCCGGGCCAGACCGAAGCGGTCGTCAAGGAGAGCGTGGAATATCTCTACACGGTCTTTCGCAACCGGCCGAAGATGTCGCCCAAGAAGTCGGTGCTGTGGCACCTCACCACGCCGTACTTCGCGCGGGCGATGCGCGAGGTGCACAAGAAGTTCTCGGAGATCGAGGTCGACCGCCTGCGGGTGAAGCCGACGGTGAAGATCACCGGCGAGTTCTATCTCCAGACGGTGGAGGGCGATCCCAACTACAACATCCACCGGTGGCTCGAGGCCGAGGGCGCTGAGGTCTATCCGGCCGCCATCACCATCTGGATGGAGTACCTGCTGCGCCTGGGTCTGCAGCGCTTCGAGGACTACAGCGGCATCGAGAAGCACGCGCGCCTGAAGCTCGGCCTCGGCCGGGTGGCCCAGGGCATCTATCGCCTGACCGTCAGTCGCCTGCGCCGCGCGATGGGCGACCTCCCGCACCAGAGCCCGAGCCAGTTCGAGCTCCGGCGGCTGGCAGCGCCGTACTTCCATCGGAACCTCGACGGCGGCGAAGGCGACATGCTGGTCGGCAAGAGCCTGTGGGCCTATCACAAGAAGAAGGCCCACATGATCTGCGAGCTGTCGCCGTACTCCTGCATGCCGAACACCATGTCGATCGGCGCCATGGCCGGCGTGATCGGCAAGTATCCGGAGATCCTCTACGCGCCGCTCGAGATCAAGGGCGACGCCGAGGTCCACGCGCTGTCGCGCTGCCAGATGATCCTGACCGAGGCCAAGAAGCGCGCCCAGCGCGAGTTCGACGAGGCCCTCACGCGCACGGGGCTCAGCGTGGACGAGGTGCGCGCATACCTGCACGCGCACCCCGAGATGAAGAAGGCGACGTACGCCATTCCGCACGACGGCACCGCCGCCGGCACGGCCGCCAAGCTCGTCCTGCACGTCGCGAAGAAGTTGGGTCGGTCATGAGGGCGTTCGGGCGCAACGCGACCGGGGGGTCTGGGGGGGTCCAGGCCCCCCCAGCACCATGAAATTCGCCGGCGTCGACGTCGGGTCGACCACCGTGAAGGCGGTGGTGATGGAGGACGGCAAGGTCTGCTGGCAGGACTATCAGCGGCACAACACCCGCCAGGCCGAAAAGGTCCTCGAGTTCCTCGCGCGTATGGAGACCGAAGCCGGTCTGGCGGCCGGCCAGGATCGCGTCTTCTTCACCGGCTCCGGCGCGGGCTTCATCGCTCCGCAGGTCGGCGCCAAGCTCATCCAGGAGGTCGTCGCGGTCGCCGCCTGCGTCGAGCGCCAGCATCCCGACGTGCGCTTCGTCTCCGAGATCGGCGGCGAGGACATGAAGACGATCTTCTTCACCGCCACCGGGACCGGGCGCTCCAAACAAGTCTACATGCAGTCGGCCTGCAGCGGCGGCACCGGGACCTTCATCGAGAAGACCGCGCGCAAGCTGCAGGTGCCCGGCGAGCGCCTGGCCGAGATGCCCTACGAGGGCATGGCCCTGCACAAGGTCTCGAGCAAGTGCGGCATCTTCGCCGAGACCGACGCGAACTCCCTGGTGAAGACCGGGGTGCCGGTCGAGGAGATCATCGCCAGCCTCTTCGAGGCGGTCGTCTATCAGAATCTGGCCACGCTGACCAAGGGCAACACGCCGGCGCCCGAAGTGCTGCTGCTCGGCGGCCCCAACCTCTTCTTCAAAGGCTTGCAGGAGGCGTGGCGCCATCACCTCGCCAAGCTCTGGTCCCAGCGGAAGCTCGATCTGGGCGGCCGCGAACCCGCTTCGCTCATCAACATTCCCGCCGAGGCCCTCTACTACGCCTGTCTCGGCTGCATTGAGATCGGCCAGGGCGAGAAGCCCGAGATCGGCATCTACCAGGGGCGCGACAAGCTGAAGTGGTGGGTCGAGGAAGGCCAGCACGAAGCGAAGGCCAAGGAGGGCGCCCGCGGCCTGGTCGCCGGCGCCGGCGACCTGGCGACGTTCGTGAGCGAGTACGTGAAGCCCGCGCCGACCTGCGGCGCCGGCGACGCGCGCGCGCAGCACGTCGGCACCGTGCTGCTCGGGTGCGACTTCGGCTCGACCACCGCCAAGGCGGTCGTACTCTCCGAGGACCGCGAGCTCCTGTTCTCGTGCTACGCGCTCAGCAAGGGCAACCCGATCGAGGACGCCCAGTCGCTGTTCCATCAAGTGCGCGAGGCCGGGTTCACCGACGTGGGCGCGCTCGCGCTCACCGGCTACGGCAAAGATCTCCTGAAGGACGTCCTGGGCGCCGACATGGGCGTGGTGGAGACGGTGGCCCACGCGACCGCCTCACTCCACTTCTATCCCGACGCCGACGTCATCTGCGACGTGGGCGGCACCGACGTGAAGATCATGATCCTGCGGCAGGGGACCGTCGCCGACTTCCGGCTCAACTCGCAGTGCTCGTCGGGCAACGG
>JAHFDK010000332.1 GCA_023249095.1 Candidatus Rokuibacteriota bacterium
CCGAGCTGCTCGATCTCATCTTCGAATCCGACCACGTCATCACCTGGTAAGCGTCGCGCACCGACGGCGACACTCATCGATTCCGGTACTCGTCCAGCCAGGCCATCTGGATCGCTTCCAGGATCTTTTCATTGGACGCCGTGGGGTCGTCCTTGAAACCTGGAAGGTCCGTCACCCACCGATGGAGATCGGTGAACCGCACCGTGAGGGGATCGAGCTCCGGGTGGTGCTCGCTGAGGGCGATCGCGATGTCCTCGGTGTCCCGCCACGTGATCACTTCGGGATCTCCACGATGACGTTGCCGCGCACGACCGCCTGGCAGCCGAGCCGCGAGTGGATGGTGAGCCCTTCCGCAGTGTCGAGCCGATCCTCTTCGTCCGGCTGCATCTCGGAGAGGTTCTCTTCCCCCTCCTTCACGATGACGTGACACGTCGTGCAGGCGCAGCTCCCGCCGCAGTTGTGCTCGAGGTGAATGTGGTTCGCGAGCGCGATGTCCAGCAGCGAGCCCGGCTTGCCGTGGTCGGCGAGCGGGTATTTCTCGTCGTCGACCTCGACGGTCACGTTGAGCGGCACAAATGTCACTTTATGGACTGCCATTACCTCTCCATGATCTCGTCGGCACGGCGACTCGCGAGCGCCCCCCTGAGCGCCGCGTCCATCATCAGCTCGGCGAGATGCTCGGTCGCGCGATTCAACCCGGTCGTCGTTTCTCGGATCAGGACGCGGTCGTTCGTCGCGCGCGCGCCGCGCAGAGTCTCCAGCGCCGTCACAATCGTCTCGCGCTCGTCGGCGCCGACCAGCTGGCTACCCTGGCCGAGCGCACGCTCGACGTGCGTGATGACCGTGTCGGCCTCGTTCCGGGCTTCGATGAGCAGGCGGGCCTCCACGTCGGCCTCGGCGTACGTGAACGACTCCTCGACCATCCGCTCCACGTCGGCTTCCGAGAGGCCGTAGGTCGGCTTGACCTCGATGGCGGCGGCTTTGCCTGTGCGGAGCTCGGTGGCGGTCACCTGGAGGATCCCGTTGGCGTCGATGAGAAACACCACTTCGATCTTCGGCATCCCCGCCGGCATGGGGTCGATCCCGGAGAGCTCGAAGCGGGCGAGCGAGCGACAATCCTTGGCGACCTCCCGCTCTCCCTGGACGACGTGCATGTCGACGACACGCTGGCCATCCACCGACGTCGTGAACAGCTCACGGGCGTTCGTGGGGATCGTCGTGTTTCTCGGTATGAGGACGCTGACGATGCCGCCGAGCGTCTCGATCCCGAGTGACAGCGGCGTCACGTCGAGCAGCAGCATGTTCGTGATGCCGCCCGCGAGAATGTGCGCCTGGACCGCCGCGCCCAGCGCGACGACCTCGTCGGGATTGAGCTGGCTATGCGGGGCCTTGCCGAACAGATCCTGCACCCGCCGCCGCACGAGGGAAACGCGCGTCGAGCCTCCGACCAGCACCACCTCGTCGATGTCCGCCGACGCCAGCCCGGCGTCGGCGAGGGCCATCCGGCACGGCCGGAGGGTGGAGTCCACGAGCCGCGCGATGAGTCGCTCGAGCTCGCTCCGCGTGATCTCGCGGTGGTACGTGAACGCGTCGAACGGGATCGTCAGCACCGTCCACTCCTCGGCGGACAGACGGATCTTGGCCGCCTCGGCCGAGAGTCGTAATTCCTGCATCGCCTCGGGGTCGCGCCCGAGATACACGCCGTGCTTCTCGCGGATGTCGTCGAGCAGCCACATCACGATCGCGCGGTCGAAGTCGTCGCCACCGAGGTGGGTGTTCCCGTTCGTCGCCAGGACCTCGAACACGCCGTCCTTCACTCTCAGGATCGAGATGTCGAACGTTCCGCCGCCGAGGTCATAGACGGCGACCACGCCCGCGCGGATGCGCTGGAGCCCGTAGGCGAGGGACGCCGCCGTCGGCTCGTTGACGATGCGGACGACGTCGAGTCCCGCGATGCGCCCGGCGTCCTTGGTCGCCTGGCGCTGACTGTCGTTGAAGTACGCCGGTACCGTGATGACGGCCTTCTCGATCGATTCACCGAAGTGGGCTTCGGCGCGCTCTTTGAGGGACTTGAGCACGATCGCCGACACCTCGGGCGGCGTGACTTCGCGGCTCCCGATCAGGATCTTCACGATGCCCTCGCACGGCAGCACCTTGAAGGGAAGGTAGCAGAGCTCTTCCTTGACGTCCTCGTATCCGCGGCCCATCAGGCGCTTCACCGAATAGACCGTCGACTCGGGCCGCCGCACGAGCTGTCGCTTCGCCACGGCGCCGACGAGCACTCCCTCGCTCACGAACGAGACGACCGACGGCAGGAGCGCCTGCCCGTCGCGGTCCGGGATGACCCGTGGCACACCGGTCTTCTCGTCGACGTAGGCGACGAGGCTGTTGGTCGTCCCGAGATCAATGCCGACGATGCGAGACATAGCCCTCCCGTACCTCCCCGAGCGCCTCGTCGATGTCGTCGATCACCGTTCGGAGGTACGCTCGTGCCGCCAGCGCCTCCTTGAACGCGGTGATCACGTCGGCCCGCTCGGCCGCGCCACCGCTATCCCACGCCTCGCTGAGCGGTCCTCGCAGCCGGTGCTCTTCCTTCTGGTGCCGCGCCAGCAGCCGCTCGCGGTGAGCGGCGAGCGTTGCCCGCGCACCGGCCTCCAACCCTCCCGGTTGACTGGATGACTGGGCCTCCTGCAGAGATTCCTGGATCTCGAACATCTCCTCGAGCAGCTCCGGCGGCGCCTTCGGCTTCACGGTGGCGCCCTCCCGCGTGTCACGTCCTTCCTCGAGCCGGACCAGGTACTCGATCCGCCCGATTGGATCCCGCAACGCCCGGTACGCGGCGTTGAGCCGCGCGGAGGCCTCGAGGATTTCCGCCTGGCGCTCCGGCAGCGCTCCCTGGTGGAAGTCCGGGTGACCGCGGCGCGAGAGCTCGTAGAACTTTCGCTGCAGCTCGGCGGCGTCGATACCGAGCCGCCGCGGCAACCCGAACACTTCGAAGTGATCCATGCACTCCGCCTCAAAATGAGAACGGGCCCTTCGCCGGGCCCGTTCCGTGGGGATCTCGGACCCGGCTACGCCGAGAACGACGTGCCGCATCCACAGCTCGACTTCGCCTTGGGGTTGACGAATGTGAAGCCACCCGTCAGCCCCTGCTGGACGTAGTCGAGCGTTGTGCCGTTCAGGTACAGGTAGCTCTTCTTGTCGACGACGAGCTTGATCCCGTCGATCTCGAACTGCTTGTCGTGCGGCCCGATCTCGCTGTCGAACTCCAGGGCGTACGACAGCCCGGAGCACCCGCCCCCCTTCACGCCCATCCGCAGAAACACGGTATCCGGAAGGTTCTGGGCCCGCTTGAGCTCCTTCACCTGTTTCGCCGCAGCCTCAGACAGTTCGACCGCCATAAGCTCTCTTCCTCCTCCCGATCGTTACTCGGACGACGCCCGGGCGTCTGCCGGGGCGTGCTTCTCCCGGTAATCGGCCAGCGCCGCCTTGATCGCGTCCTCCGCCAGCACCGAGCAGTGGATCTTCACGGGCGGCAGCTTCAGCTCGTTCACGATGTCCGTGTTCTTGATCTTGGCCGCCTCGTCGACCGTCTTGCCCTTCAGCCACTCCGTGGCCAGGCTCGACGACGCAATGGCGCTACCGCACCCGAACGTCTTGAACTTCGCGTCCTCGATCATGCCCGTGTCGAGGTTGACCTTGATCTGGAGCTTCATCACGTCGCCGCATTCCGGCGCCCCGACGAGCCCCGTCCCCACCCCTGGTGTGTCCTTCGTGAAGGACCCGACGTTGCGTGGGTTATTGTAGTGGTCGACGACCTTCTCGCTATAGGCCATGGCCTGCCCCCCCCTTACTCGGCCTTCCAGTGGATGGACTTCAGATCCACGCCCTCTTTCGCCAGCTCGTAGAGCGGCGACATCTCACGCAGTCGCTTGACCACCTCGATCGTCCGGGCGCCGACGTGATCGACTTCCTCTTCGGTGGTGAACCGATGCAGGCTGAACCGGATCGACGAGTGGGCGAGCTCGGCGCTCGCTCCGAGCGCGCCGATCACGTACGACGGCTCGAGCGTCGACGAGGTGCAGGCCGAGCCCGAGGAGAGCGCGCTCTCCTTGTTGAGCCCCATCAGCACCGACTCGCCTTCGACGTACGCAAACGAGATGTTCAGGTTGTGCGGCAGCCGCCGCTCCGGGTGCCCGTTCAGGTACGCCTCGTCGATGTTCGAGAGAATCATGTCTTGCAGGCGGTCGCGCAGCTTCGCGAGACGGACGCCTTCGTCCGCCATGACTTCGCCGCAGATCTCGGCCGCGCGCCCGAAACCGACGACGAGCGGCACCGGCAGGGTCCCGGACCGCATCCCGCGCTCGTGCCCGCCTCCGTCGATCAACGGCGCGATGCGCACACGCGGCGCTTTGCGCCGGACGTAGAGGGCGCCGACGCCTTTCGGGCCGTAGATCAGGTGGGCGGTGCACGACAGGAGATCGATCCCCGCTGCCTCCACGTTCACCGGAATTTTGCCGACAGCCTGCGTGGCGTCCGCGTGGAGGATAATCCCCTTCTCCTTGGCGAGGCGGCCGATCGCGGACATGTCCTGGATCGTGCCGACCTCGTTGTTCGCGAACATGACCGAGATGAGGATCGTCTTGTCCGTGATCGCCTGCCGAAGCGTCTCGAGGTCCACCAGCCCGTCGGGCCGCACCGGAATGTACGTCACCTCGTGGCCGTGTCGCTCCAGGCGCTTGCAAACGTCCAGGCTCGCACGCTGCTCGATCGCGGTGGTGACGATGTGGTTGCCCTTCTCGCGGTACATCTCGGCCACACCCTTGAGTGCGAGGTTGATCGATTCGGTCCCGCCCGACGTGAAGATCACTTCTTTGGGGTCCCGGGCGCCGATGACCTTGGCGATCTGCTCGCGGGCGCGGTCGACCGCGGTCTCGGCCTCCCAGCCGAAGGAGTGGTTTCGGCTCGCCGGATGGCCGAACTTCTCGGTGAAGTAGGGAATCATCGCCTCCACGACCCGCGGATCCGCGGGCGTGGTCGACTGCGAATCCATGAAAATGGGGAACTTCAGCGCCATCTGGATCTCTCCATCTCTCGCTGGCTCTGTTTCACTTGATCGCCAGTGTTTCGGGGACGCCCTGGTTGCTCAGCTCGGCCAGGCTCATGGTATCGAGCAGCTGGCTGATCGCTGTCTGCAGCTTCTGCACGGGTCGCCTCAGGTTGCAGCGAAGCTCCTGCGGGCATCCTCCGTGGTCGAGGCAGCTCACGATGTTGATCGGCCCCTCGAGCGCGCGGACGACCTCCCCGACGGAGATATCGCTCGGGTGGCGCGTCAATACGTACCCTCCCTTGGGTCCGTTCTGGCTGACGATCAGCCGGCGCTTGGCGAGGCGCTGCAGGATCTTCGCCAGGAGCTCGGGCGGGATACCGAACTCTTCCGCGATCCGCTTCGCGCTGACAGCGCCGAGCTCGTCGTTGACGGCGATATAATGAATCGCCATCAGCCCATAATCGGCGCGCTTGGTAAAGCGGAGCATCGCTAGTCGACCCTCGCCTCTGAGCTAACCTTGTGTAACATCAAGCTCTCTATTACCGACCTTTTCAGTCGGCGACTATTTCAGTCGTATTCTCACACCGGCTCCGCCTGGCGTCAACCGCAAAGACTTGTGGCCACCCCGGCCCACCTCGACCAGGTCGTCCAGCCACTCACCCTTGAGCCGACCTCGACGAGCGCCTGCACCACAGAAGAAGACAAGCTTTTCAAAGTTATAGGGTCTATCACACGCCGTACCACCGAGATCTGCTGCTCATCGGTCCTAACGAGGCGATGAGCCGCGTCCTCCAAATTGCCGTCCGGGCGCGCGGCGCGAACAAGGGCACGGACCTCAGGACGGCGTTGCTCATGGAGGGTCCGTCCGCGCGGCGGAGGGCTACCAGGTGAGAGGGCTCTACCCCTGATCGGGCCAGGCGTTTCTGAGCTCTGCCGCCGAGACTTCAGGGCGCGTCTCGTTGACGAAGATGCCACCGACTCGATTGGCGTGCTCCGGCTCGGGCGTAATCTCGATATGCCAGTGGTAATCGTCGCGGATCGTCGCCCAGTCCCCTTGGAGGATCCGCGATCGTAGGTTAGGCGCCGTGTGCAGCACCATCTCGTACCCCGGGTCGCCGAACCTGCGCGCGAGGGCGCGGAAATACTCGGACAGCAGCCGCCCCAAGTCCCCGGCGGTTTCGGCCCGGAGCGCCTCCTCGAACGAGCATCCGAGAA
>JAHFDK010000076.1:0-10481 GCA_023249095.1 Candidatus Rokuibacteriota bacterium
TCGGCATGCGGCGATCATGCCCGATTCCGGCGTCCCCGCCTCAACGTTTCCGCCCGCTGCCAGAGCGGCGTTCCGCACTCTCAGCCCCTTCTTTTCACCCACTCACTTCCACGAAGAACCTCTATTCATATACGGGGCGGTGGCTCGCGTCGACCCGACGGATCGACCGCCGGCTCCGCCCTCTGCTGAACGGCCTGGCCTTTGGGCTCTTGACGGTCGCGCTGATGATCTCGAGGATCGAGGTCAGCCCGAGTATTTTCGTCGACGCGCGGGCTGTCCCGATCGCGCTGGTCACGCTGGTCGAAGGGGGCTGGGCAGGGCTCGCTGCCGCGCTCGGCGCCGCGGCTTACCGGCTGTGGCTCGGCGGCTCCGGCTCCCTGGCCGGCGTGCTCTGGCTCCTGGCGACGGCCGGCGTGGCCGCGCTGGCGCTGGCGTGGGCGCGCCGCGAAGGTGGAGTGCGCGCGCGCCACGCGTTCGCCCTGGGTGGTGCCGTGTTCGTGGTCACGTTCGCCTCGTTCCTTGTCCTGGGCGCCCGCGGCCTGGAGATGTTCGCGCGCGAGTGGCTGCCGTTGCTGGTCATCAGCGTCGGCGGCGTCGGAGGCTTCACCAGACTCTTCACCGACGTCGCCAACGCCCAGGCAGCGGAGGCGGCCCGCCGCGAGGCGGCAGAGCTGCGCGCGATCACGCTCCTCGCCCGCGCGGCGGCGCACGAGATCAACAACGCGCTCATGATCGTCGCCGGTGGGCTCGCCATCCTCGCCCGGCGGCTGCCCCCCGACAGCGAGGACGGTCAGTGGGCGGCGCGCGCCAGGGAGGGAATCGACAATGTCAAGGACATCATCATCCGCATGAACGCGATCACGCAGATCGAGGAGGTGCCGGCGCAGGGGTTCCTCCCGCCGATGCTCGACATCCGACGGTCGAGCGGGTCGGGCTGAGCCTCAGTCCGGGCCGAGCACGTGGAAGCCCTCGCGCTCGGCGGCCGCGGCCTGCCGCCGGTCGAACGTGACGAACTCGAGCGTGCCGGGCTCGTGCTCGGCGGCGACGAGGGCGGCGCCGATGTGAAGGGCGTCCGACGCCCGGAGCGGATGGCTTCCCACGATGCGCTCGGCGTGGCGCCGGACGATATCCGCCGCGGTCACCTCCGACCAGCGCTCCCACGCATCGAGGAAGTGCCGCCGCACGAGCCGGAGCTGCCGGGACGCCGCGGGCTCGTCGCGACTGCGATGCGCGAGCGCCGCGAGCAGCTCCAGGCGCGCCAGCGTCCAGACCACCACCTCCGGATCTTCGCGTAGCCGGCGCACGGCCGACCTGGACTCGCGCTCGGCGATGAACAACGGCACCAGGGCGGACGTGTCCCAGAACCTCACCAGCCACGCTCGCGCTCTTCCAGAAGCCCTCGGAGCACGCCGCCGGGCAGCCGCGCGGGCTTGCGCATCGCCGGCCCGGCGCTCCGGCCGATCGTGCCGCGCCGGATGAGTCCCTGACGTTCCAGGCGGGCAAGCCGTTCCGACGCTCCCCGCACGCCGGAGCTCGGCAACGGCACCAGGCGCGCGACCGGCCGGTCTCGGTCCAGCACGAGCACGGTGCCGCCGCCACGGACGTGCGCCAGGTAGCGCGACAGGTTGTTCTTCAAGATAGCTATCTTGGCCTTCTTCATATAGCTATGTTAGCTACACTGGGCCGAATCCATGTAAAAACTTCAGCGACCAGGAAATATCCGCGGGCCAGGAGGCGCGTCGCCTACCGGGCTGGACGTCGGACGAAGCGGTCGGGAAGGAAGTCCTTCACCGCGACGGTCGGCTGGCCGCCGGTGATCCACTCCGTCATGATCCGCGCGGTGATGGGCGCGAGCAGGATGCCGTTGCGGAAGTGCCCGGTGGCGACGAACAACCCTTCGACGCCCGGCCATGGGCCGAGCACCGGTAGGCTGTCCGGCGCCCAGGGTCTGAATCCGCACCACGTCCGCGCGATCGGCAGCTCCCGCAGCGACGGCACGAGCTCGATCGCGGCACGAAGTAGCCCGGCGATGCCCTCGGCGGTGACGGCCCGCTGAAAGCCCGCGCGCTCGACGGTGGCGCCGACCACGAGCTCCCCAGACGGCCGCGGCGCCATGTAGGCCTCGCCGTGGACGCAGTACGTGAGGACGGGGGGCACGTGGGCGAGGGCGATCATCTGGCCGCGGCGTGGCTCGATTCTGAGCGAGGCGCCGAGCGGCGCCATCAGCTCAGAGCTCCAGGCGCCGG
Organism: Candidatus Rokuibacteriota bacterium; assembly: GCA_023249095.1. Classification (GTDB taxonomy): domain Bacteria; phylum Methylomirabilota; class Methylomirabilia; order Rokubacteriales; family CSP1-6; genus AR31. Next base: position 2,247 of record JAHFDK010000076.1, read on the forward strand.
CCGCCAGCAGCACCGCATCGCCCTCGACGCGCTCGCCCTCCGTCACGACGGCGCGGACTCTGCCCCCCTCGACGACGAGGCGGGACACGTTGCAGCCGGTGCTGAGCTCGACCCCGGCCGCCGCCGCCGCCTGGGCGTAGGCGAGCACTAGGCGCTGGTTATTGAGCCAGTGATCGCCTCTGACGAAGATCGCGTGGCGGATCTTCGGCGAGAGGGCCGGCTCCAGCGCGTGGACGTCCGAGCCTTCCAGCACCTCGACCCCGAACTCCTTGTTGACGGCCCATGCCTCCGCGTCGTGCCGCGTCTGGGTCGCCGACATCGGATAGATCGTTCCGCGCGTGACGTACTCGACGTCGATCCCGGTCCGGTCCTCGAGCTCACGGACGACGTCGGGATAGAGCCGCCAGCTCGCGAGAGCGAGTTGGGCGAAGTTCGTGTCGGTCGACTCGCCGAGGGGCGCCAGGAGGCCGGCGGCGGCGCTCGAGGCTTCGGCGCCCGGCGTGGACCGTTCGAAGACCGTGACCTGGCACCCCGCCTTTGCCAGCTCGTAGGCGGTGGCGCATCCGATGATCCCGCCGCCGACGACGAGGACCTTCACGCGCGCCGGCCCAGCGCCTCGAGAAAGCGACGGGTCGCGTCGGCGGGAGAGTCCGCCGCGAGGATCGCCGCGATGGCGGCGACGCCGCGGGCGCCTGCCCCCAGCACCTCGCGCACGCGTTCCGGCGTGATGCCGCCGATCGCGATCACCGGGAGGCGCACGGTAGTCGCGACGCGCTCGAGCCTGGCGACACCCTGCGGCGGGCCATAGGCACGCTTGGACGGCGTGTCGTACACGGGACCGAACACCACCCAGTCGGCGCCCTTCAGCTCGGCCTCGACCGCCTCCTCCAGCGAATGGACGGACACGCCGATCCGGAGTCGCTTGTCGGCGACGGCGCGCATGTCCTCGATCGGGAGCGACGTCGAGGTGCGCTGGACGGCGTCGGCGCCGACGGCCAGCGCGACATCGACGCGGTCGTTGACGATCAGGAGCGCCTGGTGGTCGAGCGTGAGGGCGCGCAGGCGCCGGCACACGAAGGCGAGGTCGGCGGCGCCGAGGTCCTTTTCACGCACCTGCACGGCCGGCAGCCCGGCCGCGAGGCAGTCGCCGACGACCGCGGCGAGCTCGCGGCCGCGGGTCTGGGAGCGGTCAGTGACGAGGCAGAGCCTCAGCTCGTCCAATCGGGCACGCCCTCGAGCGGCGAGGACGCGGTCGCGTAGAGCTTCTTGCCGATCCGACCGGCGCGAAACGCAAGGCGACCGGCCTCCACGCCCAGCCGCATGGCGCGCGCCATGTCGACCGGATCCTGGGCACCCGAGATCGCCGTGTTCATCAGCACACCCTCACAGCCGAGCTCCATGGCGATGGCGGCATCCGAGGCGGTGCCCACGCCTGCGTCCACGATGACGGGTACGGTGACCGTCTCGAGAATGATCTTGATGTTGTACGGATTCCGGATCCCGAGGCCCGAGCCGATCGGGGCGCCGAGCGGCATGACCACGGCGGCGCCGGCGTCCTCGAGCTTCTTCGCCATCACCGGGTCGTCGTTGGTGTAGGGCATCACCGTGAACCCTTCGCGCGCGAGCGTCTTCGTGGCCTCGAGGAGGCCCATGACGTCGGGGAAGAGCGTGCGCGGGTCGCCGATGACTTCGAGCTTGATCATCTCGCCGAGGCCCGCCTCGCGCGCCAGGTAGCACGTGCGGATCGCCTCGTCCGCCGTGTAGCAGCCGGCCGTGTTCGGCAAGAGGGTGTACCGCGTGGTGTCGAGGTGGTCGAGGAGCGACTCGCCGGAGGGCAGACTGACCCGGCGCAGGGCCACCGTGATGATCTGGGCGCCCGAAGCCTCGTGAGCCTGCTTCATGACCTCCATGGACGAGTACTTGCCCGTACCGACGATCAGACGCGACGAGAACTCCTTGCCCCCGATGACCAGATTCGTGTCGCTCATGGCTTTGCCCTCCTCGGCTCTAACCCCCGCCCATCGGTCTGACGATCTCCACCCGGTCGCCGTCGTGCAGCACGGTCGCCTCGTACGCGCTCTTCGGCGTCACCTCGCGATTCACGGCCACCGCGGTGTACTGCCGCTTGACGCCCAGGTGCGTCAGAAGCCCCTCGACGCTCAGGCCGTCGGCGACCTCCAGGTCCTTACCGTTGACCACGATCTTCATAAACAAAAAGGCCGCGCCCCTTCACGGGTGCGGCCGCTCGAGTCTCTGCCGTCGTGTTCCCTTCGCTGGGATTATCCAGATCAGGTTCGAGGGGTCCCGGGCCGCACCCGGTTCTCAGGATTCCTCCCCCCACGACGTCACGGCGGAGTATACCACCTCAGGCGAGCGTGAGCCGGCGACCGGGCTTGGCCATCACACGCGACAGCGCGCCCTCCACCCAGCCGGCGCCGGGAGGCAGCACGACCGACGCCGAGCGCACATGGAACGACTCGGGGTCGCGCCCGGGCGCCGGCGTGCCCCGCTCGCGCAGGGCCCTGGCGGCGTTCATCAGGCGCTTGCGGACCTGGATGATTGCGGAGTCGCTGGTGCCCAGGTGCTCGAGCGCCCGGTCGACGATGTCCCCCTGGCTTTCCTGGATCGCCTGGTCCTGCACGCCGAACCCCGGGATGCCGCAGAACATCCTCGTCTGGTGCGCCTCCCAGTCCATCTCGTAGTCGTTGTCACGGTTCGCCGCCGTACGGATGTCGCCGTAGGGCTCGGAGGTCGCCGGCAGGTAGTCGCAGACGTGAGCGCCTTTGCCCGCGACGTGCAAATCGATCTCCTCGCGCGTGAGCGCCCGGTCGGGATGCCACGTGACCATCCAGTTGACCACGTTGGTGTCGTCCATCGGCACCCAGATGTGCGACTGCGTGATCTTCTCGTCGAGGTCCGTGGGCGGCATCGTGTAGAAGGGCATCAGGAACTGGGTGACCCGCCAGAGGTGCTGTCCGTCGGCGCGCGTGCGCCGCGCGCCGATCAGCACGCCGTAGTCGGTGTCCACCACCTCGAATCGCGGCGCCTTGTCCGCCGTCTGTACCGCGACCCCGACGCCGAAGCTCGCCCGGTCCAGCTCCCGGGTGACTTCGACGTCGGCGTGGTCGAGCGGGGCGTGAAGGAACGAGATGTGGCTCGAGTCGATGCCACCCTCCATCGCCTGGAACCAGTTGCACTCCTGCACGCGCTTGGACGCGAAGGTGTGTGTCTCGGGCAGGAGGGTCCATTCGAGATGCGGCAGGGGCGGCGGAGGACTTGCCGGCCCCATGTACGCCCAGATCATTCCCCCCCGCTCGGCGCACGGGTAGCCGACGTGACGGATCTTCGACGCGAAGCCGGACTCCGGCGGCTCGTTCGGCATCTCGAGACACCGGCCATCCATCCCGAACTTCCAGCCGTGGTAGATGCAGCGCATCCCGGCGTCTTCGACGCGGCCGAAGTAGAGCGACGCGAGCCGGTGCGGGCAGAACTCTCCGACGAGGCCGGGCCGGCCGTTCTTCGCGCGGAACGCGATGAGACGCTCGCCGAGCAGCTTCACGCGCTTGACCCGGCCGCCCGCCGCGACCTCGCTCGATAGCACCACGGGGATCCAGTACTGCCGGAGAAGCGCGCCCATCGGGGTGTCCGACGCCGTCCGCGTCAGGAGCTCGTTGTCTTCCCTGCTCAGCATCGGCCTCTCACCTCTCCCAGGGAGCGTTTCTTCATAACGCCTCCGTGATGGCCTTGACGGCGGTCGCGTTCTCGAGGGAGGAGAGGTCGCCCGGCTCCTTACCCAGGTAGGTCGCGCGAATCACGCGACGCATGATCTTGGCGCTGCGGGTCTTCGGCAAATCTTTCGTGAAGAGCACCCGTTCGGGCTTGAGCGCCTTGCCCATCTGCCGCGCGACCAGCTCGGAGAGCTCGGTGCGCAAGGGCTCGGAGGGCTCGTGGCGCGGCCTCAGGACCACGAAGCAGACGATGGCTTCACCCTTCACTTCGTGCGGCACGCCGACCACACCCGCCTCGGCGACGGCCTCGTGCGAGACCAGCACCGACTCGACCTCCGCGGGACCGAGGCGCTTGCCCGCGATCTTCAGCGTGTCGTCGGAGCGCCCCTGGATGAACCAGAAGCCGTCCTCGTCCACGTACGCCCAGTCGCCGTGGACCCAGACGTCCGGCCAGCGCGACCAGTACGTCTCCTCGTAGCGCTGCGGGTCCTTCCAGAATCCCTGCGTCATCCCCGGCCACGGGGCCGTCACGACCAGCTCGCCGACTTGCCCGCGCACGGGCCGGCCATCCTCGCCGAAGCAGTCGGCCGCCATGCCCGGGATCGGCCCGGTGAACGAGCACGGCTTGATCGGCGCGATCGGGAAGGAGCTGAGGATCCCGCCGGAGATCTCGGTGCCGCCCGTGTAGTTGATGATCGGCACGCGGGCTTTCCCAGCGTTCTCGAAGAGCCAGCGGTAGGGCTCAGGATTCCACGGCTCGCCCGTCGAGCCGAGGATGCGAAGAGACGAGAGCTCGTGCGCGTGCACGTGCTCGGCGCCGTGCGGCATGAGCGCGCGCACGGCGGTGGGCGACAGCCCCATGACCGTGATCTTGTGGCGCTCGACGAGCTCCCAGAGGCGATTCGGCTTCGGATGATCGGGGACACCCTCGAAGAGGACAGCCGTCCCCCCGTGGAAGAGCCCCGCGGTGATGAGCATCGGGCCCATCAGCCAGCCCAGGTCCGTCAGCCAGAACAGGCGGTCGCCCGGGCCCACGTCCATCAGGTAGCCGAAGTCGTGAGCGCACTTGACGAGGAAGCCCCCCTGCGTGAGCACCGCGCCCTTCGGGCGGCCCGTCGTCCCCGACGTGTAGATGATGAGGCACGGGCGATCGAACTCCACGGGCAGCGCGGGGCACGCGTCCGACTCCCTGCCGATCAGCTCGTGCCACCAGGAATCGCGCCCCTTGGCCCACGGGATCTCGCGCCCGAGCCGCTTGTAGACGATGACGTGCTGGATGGAGGGTGACGCGGCCACCGCCTCGTCGGCGGTCTCCTTCATCTTCACGACCTGCCCGCGGCGATAGAAGCCGTCGGCCGTGACGAGCGCCTTCGCCTCGCAATCTTGAAGGCGGGAGGCCACCGCCTGCGGGCCGTAGCCCGAAAAGCACGGCGTGTAGACCGCGCCGATCCGAACGATCGCGAGCGTGGCGATGGCCGCCTCCGGCGACATCGGCAGGAACACGCCCACACGGTCGCCCTCACCGACGCCCAGGCGCTTCAAGGCGTTGGCGAGCTGATTCACTTCGCGCCCGAGCTCGCGGTAGGTCAGCGTGCGGCTCCGGCCGTCGTCCCCTTCCCAGATGAGCGCGGGCTGCTCGCTCCGCCCGGCGTCGAGGTGACGGTCCACACAGTTGTCGGCGAAGTTCATCAGACCGCCCTCGAACCAGCGCGGCCACTGGAGCCCGTGCGAGACATCGCGCACTCGCGTGTAAGGACGCGTGAAGCGCACGCCGAGGTCGCGCACCACCGCGTCCCAGTACCAGTCCGGGTCCGCGACGCTCCGCCTCTGCAGCTCTTCCAGCGTGCCGATGCCGAGGGAGCGCATGAAGCGCGCGAGACGCGAGCCCTCCGCGTATTCCCTGCTGGGCCGCCAGACGATCTCGTCCTGCCCGGTCTGGGTCATGAACTCCCTCCCGACAGGGCAGTTTACTCGGTGGCGGGCTACGCGGCGAACTCCATCAGCAGTCCAGGGACAGGGACGAGTCGGCGGCCGATAGGATCGGGGGCAAACCGGAGGCCTTCGAGCGTGTAGGCGCCAAGGAGCGGCGTGGCCTCCGGCCCGGCGAATACAACGAGCGTGACCACCGAACGACCGCCCACCCGGATCCAGCTGTGGCCGATGTCGTGCTCGACGCGCCGCCCGTCCGCCAGGACGAAGGGGTCGCGCGCATGGGGCGTCACCCCGAGCCGCCGGAGCAGCTCCGCCGGCACGGTCGTGTAGGTCGCGCCCGTGTCCACGAGCGCCTCGACCGTCTCCCAGCGCTCGCCCGCCGCGTCGCCGATCTCGATCGCGACTCGGAACGTGCCCATGGCCCGAGGCTACTCGCTGGCTTCACGCAACGCAATGCATTGGATTCGATACGGCCCACTTGCCGCTCCACCGACGGCCGTCTATAGTGCCGCGAAGATGCTCTCGACGGATACGCCATGTCGCAAATATCCCGGTCTAGATAACGCGGTGGGTCCGGACACCGATGCACGGCCAGGGCCACGTCAAATCAAGACGATCGACATGCCGATCGACGCTGGCCCTCTCTTGTTAGCTTGTCCGGGGGCGCGCTGCGTCACCAGGGCTATCTAATTAGTTCCGTATACTTCTCGTTGGGCAGACTGAGTGTGCTGAGAATGCCGAACAGGGTCAGCCAGACCGTTGCGCTACGGTAGTGCCATGGCGCTGCCACATCTGCAGCAGCCAGTTTCGCCATGACCAAGGCGGCATCTGCAGCGTGTGTAAGCAGGCTACGTGTCACCGGTGCTTCGCTTTACTGTCGCGTCTGGCACGCGGGAAGGCCGGGCAGCTTCTCCGCTGCAAGCGATGTACGGCAGCGTCAAAGACCGAAGGCGGCGGTGACAAGTGAGCGGCTGTCCAACTTCGCGCTGCAGCAGACCGACGCTCGCGTTGCTCGCTTCGGCTGATGACCGCGAGCGTTGGGCAGCGCTAAAAGGGACGGAGAGTCGTGAAGGACTCTGAAGTCATCGAAGCATTTGTCGCGTTTCTCCGCGAGCGGGGACGCCCTGGCCTGCGCATCGACAGCTGGCCGGACACGGAAAACCGCAACTCCTCCGAGATCGACGCGATAAGCGGAGGATTCGCGCTCGAACACACCAGCGTCGACACACTCCCGAACCAACGCCGAGACGCTGACTGGTTCACGCGCGTCGTCAGCGGGCTTCATACTGAACTGGCGACTTCTCTGTCGTGCCGCCTGCACATCACCCTCGAATATCACGCTGTCAGCACGGGCCAGGACTGGCTGGCAATCCGTGAGGCATTGAAGACCTGGATTACAGATGAGGTGCCGCATACAACCGATGGTAGTCACGAGATTGAAGACGTTGCCGGCATCCCCTTTGGACTTCACCTCACGAAGGCGAGTAATCGGCCTCCCACGCTCTTCTTCGCAAGGTACGAACCCCCCGACGACACCCTGCCTGCGCGCATCCGGACTCAGTTCGACCGTAAGGCGCAAAAGCTGGCGAAGTATCAGAGCGCCGGCAAGATTACGGTCCTTCTCGTGGAGAACGCAGACATAGCCCTCAAGAACGACCAGAAGATGCTTGAAGCGATTCGCCGAGCCTACCCGGATGGCTTGCCGATCGGTGTCGACGAGCTCTGGTACGCCGACACGGCCATCCCCGACGACATTCACTGCCATGCTTGGTGGTAGCGCAGCCCAACAACATGGTTGAGCGGACCGGCCCAGAGCGGCCGGACGCTCACCATGAGCGTTAGCGTACAAGAGAATCGTCTCTGGTGACGGGACCGGGCGTGAAGGGCGCTTGCGATAGACTGTTGCTGAAGGAGGATGACAGTGGAGGCAAAGCAGACGGTCAGAGCGCTCCTCGATCGACTGCCCGACGACTGCAGCGTAGAGGACGTGCTGTACCACCTGTACGTCCTGCAGGCGGTAGAGCGGGGTCAGGCCGACGTGGCGGCTGGGCGCACCATCCCTCATGAGGAAGTTGAGAGTGCCATGCGTCGGAAATGGCTACGCGGCGACGGCGCGTAGTCTGGACCGAACAAGCCCGTCGGATGCTCGACGATGCCGTCTCCTACGTCGCCCAGGATGCGCGAGCAGCCGCTGAAGGCCTGCTGATCCAGGCGCTCGAGGCGGCTTCTTCGCTTGAGGTCCACAGCGAGCGCGGCCGCCTGGTTCCCGAACTCGACCAGCCCAACGTCAGGCAACTCCTCGTTCAGCGATATCGCCTGCTCTACGCGGTGACACCAGCCGAGATGCAGGTTCTGGCATTCATTCACGGCGCGAGAGACCTGACCGGCCCGGGGTTCGAAGGTTGACGGCTGAGCGTTCCCTGACCGCGAGCGTTCGGCGCCTGGCGAGTAATGTGACGGCATCTCGATTCCAGCAGGTGGGAAAGCTCCAACGAGCAGGCTTCCTGTGGACCGGCTCGCCGGGATTGACTACGCGCGCCCTCGACGCTTTTCGGCAAGGCCTCCACGAAGCCGG
>JAHFDK010000076.1:10581-22558 GCA_023249095.1 Candidatus Rokuibacteriota bacterium
TGACGGCATCTCGATTCCAGCAGGTGGGAAAGCTCCAACGAGCAGGCTTCCTGTGGACCGGCTCGCCGGGATTGACTACGCGCGCCCTCGACGCTTTTCGGCAAGGCCTCCACGAAGCCGGTTACATCGAGGGAACAAGCATCGCCATCGAGCACCCGTGGGCAGCGGACGCCGTCCAGCGTCTTCCCGACCTCGCAAGTGAACTCGTGAAGAGCAAAGTCGACATTTTAGTGACTCAGGGCACCCCAGCCTTGCCCGGGACGCGCTCAGCTACCCACCGACAGGGTCGCGACGAGGCCGGTGACCAGCACGGCGTACGCGAGCGCGATCAGCGTGCGCTGCCGCGGCGGCAGGGAGTCGTAGCCAGGCACGGGGTTGCGCCAGCGCTGCACGAGCGTCCAGAGCCCGACCACGAGCACGATCAGCAGGAGCGGCGACCAGGTCACCAGCAACGCGACGATACCCAGAGCGTAGCCGATCACCCAGTAGGTACGCGTGAAGGCGCCCGCGATACGTCCGCCATCGAGCGGCGGCACCGGCACGAGGTTGAACAGGTTCAGCAGGACGGCCGTATGCCCCAGTGCCAGAAGTAGCCGCTGCTCCAGCGCGAGTCCGGCGCCGAGCACCGCCCACGCGGCCAGGGAGCCCACGACCGGGCCCGCGATCGCCACCCTGGCCTCGACGGCGGCGTCGCGAGGCTGGCCATGCATCGCGATGAAGGCGCCGACGAACGGAATGAAGACCGGGGCGCCGGCCGGAATGCCTTCGGCCCGCATGGCGATCGCGTGCCCCATCTCGTGGACGAACATCAACAGCACGAACCCGAGCGCGAACAGCCAACCCCATTCGATCGCATAGGCGCCGATCGAGAGCAGCATGGTAGCCAGAGTCTTGAACTTCAGGACGCCTGCGAGAAAACCGAGGAACTTGGCCTTGCCGAGGAGGAATAGAAGGCCAGCGACGGCGACGCCCGCCGCGGCCTTGCCTCGATGCGACTGGCGCGTCCTGGCCTGAGCCTCCGGATGCTGAAGACTCTGGTAGACCGCACGCAGGTTCTCGACTTCCCGCGATCGGCGCTCGGCCTCGCTCCCGTTGGTCACGGCTTCGGTAGCTTGACGGGGCGCGGGATGATCCAGGCTTCGTACGCGACGATGCCGAGGAAGACGAGCTTCATGATTCCGAAGTTTATCGCCACGACCTTGTAGAACATGTCGAGGGTCGCCGGCGGGAACGTTACGCGCCACGACTCACCGCGCTGGACGAGCGTCTCGTTGATGAACGTCATGTTGACGAGGTAGGTCGCGACGAGAAAGGAGAGCACGCCGACCGCGACCGAAAGAGCCTGCAGCCCTACGCTGCGCTTGCCGCGGGCGAAGCGAGCCGTGCCCTGGCCGACGAGGAAGCCGATGACCACCGCCACGAGGCCGAAGCCGATTTTGGTGAGCACGGTGAAGCCCCACCAGGCGAGCACCCCGACGACGCCGCCCAGGACGGCCCCGAGCGCCGCCATTGGATAGTTGATGTCCTCCGACATGGTCGCCACGCCGCGCCGCAGCTCGAGCTTGAGTATGTCGTAACAGGTTCGGCAAAAGACCCGATCCTCCGCGGTGACACGATCGCTCTCGCTCAGAGCCGCTCGGCATCGCGCGCATCTGGTCTCGGTCGGCGTCGCCGTTGGCAGATTGGCGTCAGCCATGCTGGTCCTCCTTCGAGCTAGATGGAATAGATCCACAATAGGTTCTCGATCGGTGCCGGGTCAAATTATGCGCGCCTCTCGGCGCTCGCGGCAAAGTGATACTGCCCATCGGGCTCGTCGACTCATCGCCTGCTGTCTATAGTGCCAGTCCACCGATCTCGCGCTTCACCACGTGGCGACCCGACGCCGTTTGCGCCCTTGACGCCGACCGTCCGTCGCCAGTGATAGAATCCGCTCCGCCGGGCGGAAAGCTCGCGGCTCGCACCAGAGGCGATATGGCCAACGAACAGACCCGTTTCGACGTGCCGGACAGCTGGGGATTGGCGGGGAAAGTCGCCGTCGTGACGGGCGGGGGCGCCGCCGGCGACGGCATCGGCAACGGCCGGGCCTCCGCGATCCTCCTCGCCCGGGCCGGCACGCGTGTCGTCGTGGTCGATCGGGACGTCGCGCTCGCGAAGCGGACGGTCGAGATGATCGAGGCGGGCGGCGGCGAGGCGCTCGCCTTTCAGGCCGACGTCACGCGCGCATCCGACTGCGCCGCCATGGTCGAGGCCGCGCTCGACCGCTTCGGCCGTCTCGACTTCCTCGACAACAACGTCGGCATCGGCAGCCGCGGTTCCGTCGTCGACGAGACCGAGGAGAGCTGGCGCCGGCTGATGACGGTGAACGTCGACAGCATGTTTCTCACCGCCAAGCACGCCATCCCGGCCATGCGACGCGCCGGCGGCGGGGCCATCGTCAACCTCTCATCGATCTCCGCCCTGCGGCCGCGCGGTCTCACCGCCTACTCCGTCTCGAAGGGCGCCGTCATCGCACTGACGCGGGCGATGGCGGTCGATCACGGCCCCGAGGGCATCCGGGTCAACTGCGTCGCGCCCGGGCCCGTCTACACGCCCATGGTCTACCAGCGAGGCATGAGCCCGGCTTCCCGCGACCGTCGGCGCAAGGCATCGGCACTCGGGATCGAAGGGACCGGGTGGGACATCGGGCACGCCGTGCGGTTCCTCTTGTCGGACTTCGCGCGCTACATCACCGGCCACACGCTCGTGGTGGACGGCGGCACGTCGCTGTCGGCGCCGGAACGCGACGCCGGCGGCTCCGGAGGTTAATCCCGCTCCGGCTGGACGAGCGTCACCGCGAACGGCTGACGTTGCCTACTTCGCGAAGACGTCCTTCAGCAGATCGGTCACGCGCGCGGCGGGATCGGTCCTGATCTTGCGTTCCTCCTCGCCGACCACGTGGAAGAGGCCGTCGAGGGCCTTGCCGACCACGTAGTGATCCAGATCGTAGTCCTCGGTCCTCAAGAAGGGGATCGCCTTCGCCTGGCCGAGCAGCTCGTTGTACTGCCGCGTCGTGCCGACCTCGTTCATCGCCTGATCCACGACGGGCCGGAAGGCCAGCGTGAGAGAGGCGGAGGTCTTGGTCTTGAAGTAGTCGGTCGCCGCGGTCGGAGTGCCGCCGAGAATCCGCTGCGCGTCCTCGATGGTCATGCCCCCGATCGCGTCCCAGAAAATCTTCTTGGCCGACGGCGCCGCGCGCTCGGCCGCGCGGTTCATGCTGAGCACGAGCTGGTCCACCTCGGATCCGTAGCCGACCGTACGCAGGCCGCGCTCGAGCGTGCGCAGGCGCTCGGGCATCAGGATCTTGATCGCCTGATTCGTGAAGTAGCCGTCCGTGCGCCCCGTCAGCTTCACGGCGTTCTCGGTCCCGACCTGGAGCGCTTGCTTGAGCGCGGCGCCGATCTTCACGTCGCCCGGCGCTCCGGTTGCGGGCCGCGTCAGCGTGTCCAGCTCCTTGAGGAGCTGGTCGAGCTGGGCGCAGGCCGGCGCGGCGATCAGGAGGACCAGCGCGGAAAGGAACAAGATGGCGCGACGCACCGGCTCAGACCCCGTCGAGCTGGCGAGCCAGCGCCGCGCGATCGGTGACCGGAAGCTCGCAGGCGTAGTTCCGGCAGACGTAGGCGGTTGCCTTCCCGCCCACCGCTTCCCTGCCCTCGAGAAGGGGGACACCCGCGGCGCCGGCGCCGTCCCCTGTCACCATGCCGGTCACGATGCGATTCGGGAGATATCTACTGAACACCTCGGTCACCAGGGACCCGAGCCCATCGCCCCCACCGGGAGCGACCAGCGCGATCTCGGTCACCGGCCCGAGATGAAAGTCGAGCGCGCAGAGGAACCGGCCGAAGCCGCTCGCGTGCCGGGCCATGAGATCCGCCATGGGCCTGAGCGCCTTCAGCGCCGTCGCCTCGTAGCGAGACTCGCCGGTCAGCACCGCCAGCCGGAACAGCGTCTCGACGGCGACCGACGTCCCGCACGGCACGGCGTTGTCGAAGAGATTGCGCGGCCGCACGATGAGCCGCTCTCCGTCGCTGCCGGTGTCGTAGAAGCCCTCGAGTCGCTCGTCCCAGCAGAGCCTGATCATGTCGTCGGCGAGGCCGCGCGCCTCGTCGAGCCAGCGCCGCTCGAAGGTCGCCTCGTACACCTCGAGCGACGCCGCGGCGACCATCGAATAGTCTTCCAGGTAGCCCTTGAGCTTGGCCCGGCCGCCCTTCCAGGTGCGGAGCAGCCGGCCTTCGGCCCGCATCGCCCCGAGGACGAACCCGGCGTTCTTCACGGCAGCGGCGATGTAGTCGGGCCGGCCGAGCGCCCGGCCCGCCTCGGCGAGCGCCCGGCAGACAAGGCCGTTCCACGACGCCAGGACTTTGTCGTCGCGTTCGGGATGGACCCGGAAATTGCGCGCCTTGTAGAGCTTCTTCCGGATCGGCGCGATCCGCTCGGCGTCGGGCTCGCCCGCGACGTAGAGGATGCTCTTGCCCTCGAAGTTCGCGCCGCGGTCCACGCCCCAGTAGCGGCCGGCGAACTCGGCGTCGGCGTCGCCCAGCACCTCGCGAAGCTCGTCAGGCGTCCAGACGAAGAACTTTCCCTCGTGGCCCTCGGAGTCCGCGTCCTGCGACGAATAAAACCCGCCGGTCGGATCGGTCATCTCGCGCAGGACGTAGTCGAGCGTCTCCTCGCAGATCCGCCGGCACTCCGGGTCGCCGAAGGCGAGCCAGCCGTGGAGGTAGAGCGACGCGAGCTGGCCGTTGTCGTAGAGCATCTTCTCGAAGTGCGGCACGAGCCAGTGCGCGTCGACCGAGTAGCGATGAAAGCCGCCGCCGACCTGGTCGTACATGCCGCCGCGGGCCATCATCGTCAGCGTCGTGTGCGCCATCTGGCTCGCGCGCGCGTTCTGCGTGCGCTTCCAGTAGCGCAGGACGAACTCCCAGATCATCGGCTGCGGGAACTTCGGCGCTCCGCCCAGGCCCCCGTCGGCGTCGTCGAACTGCGCCGAGATCGCCTGGAACGCCTCGCCGAGAATCGCGGGAGTGAGGAGCTCAGACGCGGCCCGCAGGCGCTCCGACTGGCCGAGGGCCTCGCTGATCTTGCGCGACGACTCGACGACCTCTCCGCGGCGCGTCGCCCACGCGTCCGCGATCGCCGCGAGCAGGCGCGGGAATCCGGGGAGGCCGTGCCGGTCGGCCGGCGGGAAATAGGTGCCGCCGTAGAAGGGCGCGCCGCCGGGCGTCAGAAACACGGTCATCGGCCAGCCGCCGTGGCCGGTCATCGACTGGACGGCCTGCATGTAGATCTGATCGACGTCCGGGCGCTCCTCGCGGTCGACCTTGACGTTGACGAAGTGGCGGTTCATCACGTCGGCGATCTCGGGGTTCTCGAACGACTCGTGCTCCATCACGTGGCACCAGTGACACGCCGAGTAGCCGACGGAGAGGAGCAACGGCTTGTCCTCGGCCCTGGCTTTCTCGAACGCCTCGTCACCCCACGGGTACCAGTCGACTGGATTGTGGGCGTGCTGGAGAAGGTAGGGGCTGCTCTCGCGCGCGAGGCGATTTTCCGCCACCATGCGTCCCCGGTTACCGGATGAACGGCAGCGCGCTGACGCTTGCCGCGACCGCGCGCCCGCCGAGGCGAATCGACACGCGGGTGCCGGGCTCGGCGTGCTGGCGGCGGACGAACGCAAGCGCGATCGGCCGCTCGAGGCCGAACGCCCAGGCCGCGCTCGTGACCTGGCCGACCGACGTGTCGTCGGCGACCACCTCGGCGCCGTGCGGCGGCACCTCGTCGCCGTCCAGCAGGAGACCTCGCAGCATCCGGTTCACGTGGCCCCGGTCGCGGATCCTCACGACGACCTCCTGGCCGGGGTAGCAGCCTTTTGTCTCGGAGACGAGGTTGGCGAACGGGATCTCGGGCAGCAGCACCGACTCGTCAACGTCGTGGCCGAAGAGAGGCGTTCCCGCCTCGATCCTCAGAGCGTCGAAGGCCGCAAGCCCGACCGGCCGCGCGCCGGCGCCGACAAGCGCATCCCACATTCTCGGCGCCTCGCTCGCCGGGCCTGCGATCCACACCTCGGCTTCACCCGTCTCCCGGCCACCGCTCACGAGCCTCACCGGGGTCTCGCCGAGCTTACCGGCCGCCTGCGACCACTGGCTCTCCGGTGGACGCGCGCCCGTCAGCCGCTCGCTCGTCTCCGGGGCCTTCGGTCCGGCGAGTACGAGGAGCGCCGTCTCGCCGGAGACGTCGCGGATCGCCACCTTCTCAGAAAACAGATAATGATCGAGCGCCTCGGCGGTCTTCTGCGCCATGGCCGGCGGCGTCACGACCAGGATCCGGTCGTCGGCGACCCAGACGAAAAGGACGACCTGCACCTTGCCGTGGATGTCGAGCAAGGTCGCCGCGCACCCCTGTCCCGGCCCGAGCGCTTTGACCTCGTTGCTCACGAGAGCGTGCAGGAACGCCGCGCGATCGCGTCCGGTCAGCTCGAGCAATCCGAAGTGGCCACGATCGAGGAGCCCGACACCGCGGCGCACGAGGGCGTACTCCTCGGCCGGATTTCCGTACGCGACGGGCAACTCCCAGTCCGAGAGGCTCTCGAACTTCGCGCCCGCGGCGACATGACGCTCGTGGAGCGGCAGCCGGTTCGCCATGCCGTCATTCTACATGACGCGCCCTGGCCCGAGGGACTGGCGCTGCGTCCGGGCCCGTGGGCCCCGTGCTAGACTGCGCGCCGTGCGACCGCCGCCGCGTCGGACGATCCTCCGTTTCCAGAGGCATCTGCTCGCGTGGTACGCGGAGCACGGTCGCGATTTACCCTGGCGACGGACCCGGCACCCGTATCGCGTGCTGGTGTCGGAGATCATGCTTCAGCAAACGCAGGTCGACCGGGTCGTGCCGAAGTACCGCGAGTTCCTGCGCCGCTATCCGACCCTCGAGCGTCTCGCCGCGGCGCGCGTCGGCGCCGTGCGACGCCTCTGGTACCCACTCGGCTACAACATCCGTCCGATTCGCCTCCACGCGATCGCGCGCGAAACCGTCGCCCGCTACGGCGGCCGCCTGCCCGATCGCGAGGACGCGCTGCGACAGCTCCCCGGCGTCGGGCGCTACACGGCCGGCGCGATCCTCTCGTTCGCCTACGGCCAGGACACCGCGGTGCTCGACACCAACGTGCGGCGCGTGCTGGGCCGCGTGTTCCTGGGCCCGCGCCGCCTCACGCGCCTCCGCGGGGACAAGACGCTCTGGGACCTCGCGGCGGCGCTCGTCCCGCGCGGTCGTGGTTACGACTTCAACCAGGCGCTCATGGATTTCGGCGCGACGTGGTGCACGCCGCGCAAGCCCCGCTGTGCCCCCTGCCCCATGAAGCGCTTCTGCGCCAGCTACGGGCTTGCCTAGCCTCGTCGAGGTCGTGGCGGCCCTGGTGCGAGACGACACGGGCCGCTACCTGATCACCCAGCGCCGCAGCGGGTCGCACCTCGCGGGCCTCTGGGAGTTCCCCGGGGGCAAGCGCGAGCCGGGCGAGTCGCTGGAGGCGGCGCTCCGGCGCGAGCTGACCGAGGAGTTGTCGGCGCGCTTCGTCGTCGGCGACAGGGTCGAGACGGTCCGATGGGAATACCCGGAACGGACGGTCGTGATCCACTTCTACCGCTGCCGGCTCGAGTCGGGGACGATCGAGCCGCGCGAGTCGCAGACCATGGCGTGGGTCGCGCCGGAGCGTCTCGCGGAGTTCGACTTCCCGCCGGCCGATCGCGAGCTGATCACGCGCCTTCGCGTGGGCTCAGCACCTTGACTTCACGGGTGAGGACGGCCTAGAGTCCCCGCCATCAGCCGTGCGGAGTCCGCCCCCAGCCAAATTCCAGAGGGAGGGCGTATGGCAACGCTCAACGTCAACGGTAAGCCCCACCAGGTCGATGTCGAGCCCGACACACCGCTGCTCTACGTGCTTCGCGACAACCTCGGGCTGCACGGTCCGAAGTTCGGGTGCGGGCTGGCGCAGTGCGGGTCGTGCAGTGTGCTGATCGACGGCAAGGCAGTCCGCTCGTGCACCTACGCCGTCGGCAAGGTCGGTCCCGGCAAGATCGTGACGCTCGAGGGCCTGGGAACGCCGCAGAAGCCCCACCCCGTGCAGCAAGCGTTTATCGAGGAGCAGGCGGCCCAGTGCGGCTACTGCATCAACGGCATGGTGATCCAGACGACCGCCTTCCTCGCGGCCCGGCAGAGCAATCCTTCCGAGCGGGAGATTCGTCAGGCGCTCCAGAACAATCTCTGCCGCTGCGGGACGCACCAGCGCATCATCGCCGCCGTGAAGCGCGCCGCGGCGCTGATGGGAAAGGGGGCCTGACATGGCGACGATCGAGACGACCCGCCGCGAGTTTCTGATCGGCACCGGGGCGCTCGTCGTCACCTTCAGCCTGACCCCGGGCCGCGAGCCTCACGCCCTCGCCCAGACGACCGGCAAGGCGAAGCCGGT
Organism: Candidatus Rokuibacteriota bacterium; assembly: GCA_023249095.1. Taxonomy (GTDB): domain Bacteria; phylum Methylomirabilota; class Methylomirabilia; order Rokubacteriales; family CSP1-6; genus AR31. The sequence goes on from JAHFDK010000076.1 coordinate 19,076, forward strand.
CGCCCTCGACCAGGTGGACAGCTTCCTCGCCGTCCACAAGGACGGCACCGTGACGATGTACACGGGCAAGGTGGACCTCGGCACGGGCACCCGCATCGCGCTCCCGCAGATGGTGGCCGAGGAGCTGGACATCGCACTGGACAAAATCAAGCTCGTCGAGGGCGACACCGCGCTGACCCCCGACCAGGGCCCGACATGGGGGAGCCTCTCCATCCAGATCGGCGGCGTCCAGCTCCGCCAGGCGGCAGCCACTGCCCGGCAGATGCTCGTGCAGATGGCTGTGCAGAAGCTCGGGATGCCCTCCGCCGACCTCGCCATCAAGGACGGTGTCATCTTCGTGCGCGCCGAGCCGCACCGGCGCGTCTCCTACGTCGAGCTGATCGGCGACCGGAGCTTCGACCTCAAGGTCGACAAGGACGCGCCGCTCAAGAACCCGAAAGATCACACCGTCGTCGGCCAGCCGGTGCCGCGGCCGGACGTGCCCGGCAAGGTCACCGGCACCCACACCTACATGCAGGACTTCCGCGTGCCGGGCATGCTTCACGCGCGCGTGATACGGCCCCCGGCCATCGGGGCCACGCTGGAGACGGTCGACGAGTCGTCCATCAAAGGTATCAAGGGCGCGCGCGTCGTTCGCCAGCAGAGCTTCCTCGCCGTCGTCGCCGAGAGCGAGTGGGCAGCGGTAAAAGCCGCCAGGCAGCTCAAGGCCACGTGGTCCAAGTGGGAAGGGCTGCCCGAGATGTCGAAGCTCTGGGAGCACGTGCGCTCGACCAAGGTCGCCAAGGACGACGTCGCCGTGGACCGGGGCGACCCCAAGAAGGCCATCGCCGGCGCCGCCAAGACCCTCAAGGCCACCTACGACTTCGCCATCCACACCCACGGCTCGATGGGCCCAGCCTGCGCCGTGGCCGACGTGAAGGGTGACACGGCGGAGATCTGGTCGCCCTCGCAGGCCTCGCACTGGCTGCGCCGCGAGGTCGCGGTGGTCCTCCAGATGGATGCGAAGGGCATCCGGATCCGGTACCTCGACGGCGCCGGCTGCTACGGCCGGAACGGCCACGAGGACGCGACCTGCGACGCCGCGCTCATCTCGAAGCTCACCGGCAAGCCCGTGCGCGTCCAGTGGATGCGCGAGGACGAGCACGGCTGGGACCCGAAGGGCCCTCCCACGCTCGTCGAGATCTCGGCAGGGCTCGACGCCCAGGGGAACATCGTCGGGTGGGACTCGGAGCTGTGGGTGCCGCAGGCTGACATCACTGAGTGGCCGCGCACGCTAGCGGCGACGTTCGCCGGCATCCCCCAGAAGGAGGCCATCAACCCCGGCAACATCCACAGGAACCTGGACCCGTCGTATCCGTTTGCGAACCAGAAGGCGGTGGCTCACCGGCTGGAGTCCACGCCCCTCCGGCCCTCGTGGATCCGTACGCCGGGGCGCATGCAGAACACCTACGCCAACGAGGTGTTCATCGATGAGTGCGCGGCGGTGGCCGGGGTCGATCCGGTCGAGTACCGGCTGCGATACCTGACCGACCCGCGCGGCATCGCGGTGCTGCGCGCGGCGGCCAACATGGCCAAGTGGGAGACGCGGCCCTCCGCGCGGCGCGACCAGTCTGGCCCGATCGCGCGCGGACGCGGCTTTGCCTACGTGAAGTACGAGAACGCCCGCACCTACTGCGCCGGAGTGGCCGAGGTCGAGGTCAACCGGCAGACGGGGGCGATCCGCTGCACGCGCTTCTACGTCGCCCACGACTGCGGGCAGATCATCAACCCCGACGGGGTGCGCGCCCAGATCGAGGGCCAGGTCATCCAGACGGTTTCACGGACGCTCAAGGAAGAGCTGAAGTGGAACCGCTCGCGGGTGACGAGCGTGGACTGGGCGAGCTACCCGATCTTGAGATTTCCCGAGGTGCCCGAGGTCATCATGGAGCTGATCAACCGGCCGAACGACCCGCCCTGGGGCGTGGGCGAGCCGGCCGCGTGCCTGCCACCGCCGGCCATCTCCAACGCCGTCTTCGACGCCATCGGCGTCCGTCTGCGCAGTGTCCCGTTCACGCCGGCGAAGGTGGTGGCGGCGACGAAGACGACGGGCGCCAGGGCGTAGATCGTCGCGTCACCCCGGGCGCTCGCCCTCGCGGTGGGCGCCCGAGGAGGCCGGCTGGGCCGGGCCTCAGTGGCAGTTCAGCGGGAACGTGACCGGCTGGCTCGGCCAGGTGGACCCGATCCGGTCCAGCGCCTGGCCCGCCAGCTCTCTTACCCGAGGGTTCGCGTCCTTGAGAGCCCGTGCCAGTGCCGGGACGGCGGGCTTCGCGGGAGGGCCGAAGGCGCCGAGCACCACAGCGGCATTGGCCCTGGTAGCGACATCCGTGCTCTTCAGGGCTTCGATCATGCTGGGGACGACGGGCCCGGGCCCGATCTTGACGAGGGCTTCCGCCGCGCTAACGCGAACCTTGTACTCGCTGTCTCCCAGAGCGCCGGTCAGTGCGGGCACTGCGCGCTGATCGAACGCCGCCAGCGCCTGCGCGGCCCCGGCGCGGATCGTCGGCGACGAGTCGCGCAGATCGCGCTGCCAGTCGGCAAGCATCCGCCCGCCCTGCCCCGCGACAGGTGTCGCATCGAGCAGGGCGAGCGTGGCGAGCAGGCACGAGACCACGGACCGATCTGGGACGCGCTTGACCACCGCCCAGTCGCCAAGCGTCATCTCGCCTACCGGGCCAGATACGCCTTGGCCTGGCGGAGCTCGCCTCGCTCGGTGTCGGCGCGCTCCGCGATGGTGACGAGCCTGGCGTAGTTGGCCCGCGCCTTGTCCCGGTCGCCCGCGAGCTCGGCAGCGCGCGCTGCGCCGTAGGTGCCGTTGAAGCGGTTGGGCTCCCTCTTCATCGAGGCCTCGAACTCACGCAGCGCCCCGGCCGCGTCCTTCAGCTCGAGCAGCATCTCTCCGAGCAGCTCGCGCGCGGGGGCGAGCGGTCCCGGCGTGACGGGGTGCTTCTCGGTCGAATCCTCGAGGTCGGCGGCACTGCGCATCAGCTTCAGCGCGTCGTCGCGCCGCCCCTGGGCGAGCGCCACCCAGGCGGCGGCGCCGAGGCGCTGGACCTCCACCTGCTCCGCCCAGTAGCCGACCTTCGCCTGCGTCAGCGCGTCGCGTAGCGCCTCGAGCCGGTCGACATCCTTCTGCGCCGCCGCCGCATCGCCGCCGCGAGCGGCGCCGAGGGCGCGGGCGAAATGCGTGATGGCCTCGGTGAACGGGAAGCGCGGGCTCGGCTGAGGCTCGAGCGAGGCGGCGAGGCTCCACGCGCGCCGCTCGAGCGCGTAGCGGGCAGGGATGGCGGCGCCACCGAAGAAGCCGGCGATCGGCACCATGCTCACACCGGTGACGCTGGCCACCTCGTCGAGCAGGCGCTTGGCTTCACGATCCTGCGCCGTCTGTAGATATCCGTACATCATGTAGTCCATCGCGTGCAGGGCGCCGTCGCGCTCACCGTCGGC
>JAHFDK010000077.1 GCA_023249095.1 Candidatus Rokuibacteriota bacterium
CCAGGCCAGGTCGCCGAGCGCGATCATCGCCACACGCCAGTCGTAGGCGGACGTGAGCCAGCTGACGAGGGGTGAGATCACGAGCATGCCGGCGCCGCCGCCGGCGGACACGATGCCCACGGCGAGACCGCGGTTGGCCGTGAACCACTTCGTCGCCGTCGCGGAGAGCGGCGTCAGGAACGCTCCCGCCGCGAACCCCACACCCAGGCCGAACGTCACGTGGAGCTGCCAGAGCGCTGTCGCCTGACCGGAGAGCACGAGCGCCAGCCCGAGCAGAGAGCCACCGGCGACCGTCACGGCGCGGCTCCCGACCCGGTCGGACACTACGCCCCAGAAGAAGGAGCCCGCGCCCATCGCCATCCAGTTGATGAGCGCAGTCGTCGAGATCGCGCTGCGACTCCAGCGCATCGAGTCCTCGAGGGGCTTGAGGAACACGCCGAGCGCGAAGAGGGATCCCTGCCCGATCGCCACGACCGTGGCCGCGGCGGAGAGCACGACCCAGCCGTAGAAGAGTCCACGCTGACTCATGGGCGCGAACTACGATAGCATGTAGCGCCATGTGGCCGCTGGCGTGGCCGGCTCTCGCGTTCGTCGCTGCCACCGTCGTCGCGTTGGTGCTCCGGGCCCTCCTCCTCTCCGTGCTCGGCGGGTGGGCGCGCTCGCCGAACGGCTGGGCCTCACTCGCTCGGGCGATCCGGCTGCCCTCGGTCCTGTGGTCGCTCGTCCTCGGATTGTGGGTCGCGGTCGAGTTCGCCGGCCAGACCGAGCGCCTGCCGCCGCGCCCTTACGAGCAGTTGGGTCTCGTCCTCGAGGTCGCGGTGATCCTCTCCGTGACCATCACTGTCGCGAAGACGCTGAGCATCTTCATCCAGCGGGCGAGCGAGCGGAGGGCGCTCGGGGTTCTGATTACCGGCCTCGGCCAGTCCGTCGCCCGCGGCGTCGTCTACATCGTCGGCTTTCTCATGCTGCTCACCGCCATCGGCGTCCAGATCACGCCGATCCTCACGGCGCTCGGCGTGGGTGGTCTCGCGGTGGCGCTGGCGCTTCAGGACACGCTCTCGAACCTCTTCGCGGGGGTCCACCTTCTGGCCGACAAGCCGATCCGTGTCGGCGATTACGTGAAGGTCGCCGACACGGTCGAGGGCCACGTCGTGGACATCGGATGGCGCTCGACACGAGTTCGATTGCTCCAGAACGTCGTGGTCACCATCCCGAACAAGAAAGTGGCCGAATCGATCATCACCAACTACGACCTGCCGGAACCGCGGCTGGCGCTCCTGATCCGCGTCGGCGTCGACTATGGTGCCGATCCCGACCGGGTCGAGCAGCTCGTCGTCGAAGAGGCGACGCGCGCGGTCGGCGAGGTGCCGGGCCTCTTGGGGGAGCCCGCACCGTCCGTGCGGCTCATCCCCGGCTTCGGCGACTCCTCGCTCGACTTCACGCTCATCTGCCAGGTGAAGTCGTTCACCGACCAGTTCCTCGTCCAGCACGAGCTGCGTAAGCGCATCCTCCGGCGCTTCCGAGCCGAGGGGATCCAGATCCCGGTAAAGGCGCCCTAGATTCGTGGAGGAGGAGGCGAGCGCGAGGGTTGAGGGAAGTCCGCTGGACTACTCGTCTCCTGTATAGTATACACCACCTGACATGGATCTGAGGACACGGGTGACACTTCTCTCAGAGTCGGCGGACCGCGACGGGACGGGAGGCGCAGCCGTAGGCCCGGGAAGCGCCCTCACGCGCCCGGGGGATCCGGTCGGCATCACGAAGGTGCGCTACCCGGGCCAGGGGGTGACGCGTCTCATGCGCGTCATGCAGACCAACGCCTGCTCCCTCTCCTGCGGCTACTGCCCGACGTTTTGCGGCGGCAAAGTCCGGCGGACCTACCTTCAGCCGGAAGAAGTCGCCCGCGTGTTCATGGGCGCGCATCGCAGCGGTCTCGCCGCCGGGCTATTCCTGACGTCCGGCGTTCCTGGTCGCCCGTCGAAGATGACCGACCGCATGCTCGCGGCCGTCGATCTGCTGCGGCGGCGCGAGGGCTTCCGCGGGTACGTTCACTTGAAGCTCTTGCCCGGTGCCGAGTCCGCTCAGGTCGAGACGGCGGTGCGCCTGGCCAGCCGCGTGTCGATAAATCTCGAAGCGCCCGGCGCTGCGTACGTGCGGTCTCTCGCGCGGGAAAAGGACTTCGCGGGAGACCTGCTGCCCAAGCTAGAGCTGGCGGGTCGTCTCGTCCTCGAGCGCAGACGGCTCGGGGCGCCGACGGAGTTCGCCACCGTCGGTCCGACGACCCAGTTCGTCGTGGGCGCGGCGGGTGAGCAGGACCGAGAGATCCTCGGGCTCGTGGCCCGCCTCGAGCGGCAGCGTTTCCTGCACCACGCTCACTTCAGCGCCTTCCAACCGGTGGTGGGCACCCCGCTGGAGGGGAGGCGCTCGACACCGGCCGCGCGCGAGCTGCGACTCTACCAGGCGGAGCATCTCCTGCGGCAGTACGGCTTCGAGTATGACGAGCTGGTCTTCGGCGCGGATGGCAACCTGTCGCTCCACGATGACCCGAAGACGGCGTGGGCCCTCGCGCATCCCGAGCGGTTCCCGATCGAGGTTTCCCGCGCCCCGTACGAGGTTCTGGTGCGCGTGCCGGGAATCGGCCCCGTGACCGCGCGCGCGCTCGTCGCCGCGCGGCGTCGGTCCGTGATCCGGTGGTCGGGTGACCTCCGGGCAGCGGGCGTCGACGTGGCCCGAGCAGCGTGGTTCCTCACACTACAAGGCCGGCGGCTTGCGAGGCAGCCCCGTCCGCGGCAATTGCGGCTCTTCCCGCACGGCGAGCACCTGACTCAGGCGCCCTTCCGGACCCCGGTTCCGCCGTGCGCCTATCGTTGAGGCGCCGCTTCTTGCGGGGCGTCTCCTTCTGGGCGAACCGCCCGAACGCTCGGGCGTGGCGCCCTCCGGAGAGAGACCCCGGAGGCTCTCTGCTGAGAACATCGTTTCGCGGCTGTCGATTTTCGACTGTCACGCATCTGGCATGAGGTGTGCGTGATGCACCTGACTCGTCGACGTTCCCTTAGAGATAACCACGCGGGTCATGGGACCCGAGAGGAGGAGCACACATTGCTGAGACAGCGCTGGATCGTCTTCTCCGCGCTACTTCTCGCTCTGGCCGGCTGCGCGGCGCAGGGACAGGACACCGTGCAGAGCCAGACGCACGGAACTGGACGGAGTTCCGCCGATGGTCGTCCCGTCCTCTATGAGTCGCTCGGAAGCTATTCGTATCGGATCACTACGGCGTCGCCGGACGCCCAGCGCTGGTTCGATCAGGGCTTGCGGCTGGTCTACGCGTTCAACCACCACGAGGCGCAGAGGGCATTCCGAGAGGCCGCGCGCCTCGATCCCACGTGCGCCATGTGCTTCTGGGGTATCGCGTTGACCGAGGGCGGGAACTACAACCACCCGACCGACGCCGATCGTGAGAAGAAGGCGCTGGCCGCCGTGCAGCAGGCGGGAGCGCTGGGGTCCGGCGCGCGCCCGGCGGAGCGCGCGTTGATTCAGGCCCTCGCCAAGCGTCACTCCGCCGATCCCCAGGTCAAACGTGAGATGCTCGACCGAGCTTATGCCGACGCGATGCGCGACGTCGCGCGGCAGCTGCCTGACGACCTGGAGGCCTCGACGTTCTTCGCCGACGCCCTGATGAACCTCCGGCCGTGGAATCTCTGGGCCCCCGACGGTACACCGCATCCGGGCACCGAGGAGATCGTCGAGACTCTGGAGCGCGTCATCGCCCGGAACCCCAATCACCCCGGCGCGCTTCATCTCTACATTCATGCGGTCGAGGCGAGCACACAGCCCGGCCGCGCCGAGGCCGCCGCCGATCGCCTGCTGCCGCTGATGCCCGGGGCCGGGCACTTGGTCCACATGCCGTCACACATCTACTGGCGCGTCGGCCGATACGCCGACGCCGTGACCGTCAATGCGGCCGCCGCGCGGGCGGACCGCGCGTACTTCAAGACGGCGCAGCCGAGTGGGATCTATCGCGGGCTTTATTATCCGCACACCATCGACTTCATCTGGCATTCGGCCAGCATGCAGGGGCGCAGCGCGGAGACGATTCGCGCCGCGCGCGAGTTCGCCGAGAACGCGCCGGCGGAGATGATCAAGCAGATGCCGGATATGGAAACGGCCCCGGCCGCACCGATCGTGGCACTCGCGCGGTTCGGTCGCTGGGACGAGGTACTCGCCTATCCCGCGCCGCCTCGCGACTGGCCATACACGTCAGGCGTCTGGCGCTACGCGCGTGGTCTCGCCCTCAACGCGAAGGGGCAGGTCGCCGACGCCACGCGAGAGCTGCGCGAGGTAGAGAATATCCTACAGTCCGTGCCGCCGGAGCGCACCGTCGCCTTCTTCTTCCGTGCGAAGAACATGCTCCAGCTGGCGGCGAATCTGCTGGCGGGCGAGATCGCGGCGAAGACCGGCGATGTCGCGACCGCCGAGCGGTTGCTCCGCGCAGCGGTCGCCGAGCAGGACACCCACTGGTTCACGGAGCCGCCGCCGTGGTATTTCCCGGTGCGCCAGTCGCTCGGCGCCGTGCTGCTCCAGGCCGGTCGTGCGAGTGACGCCGAGCAGATCTACCGGGAGGACCTGAGACGGAACCCCGGCAACGGCTGGTCACTGTTCGGGCTCGCGCAAAGTCTGAAGGCGCAGGGGAAGACGGCCGAAGCTGCGCAGGTCGACGAGGGCTTCCGGAAGGCCTGGGCGCAGGCCGACGTGAGGCTCACGGCGTCCCGGTTCTAACGGCGGGGAAAGCCCGGGGCGCCGTCGCTCCGGGCTACCGTCCGGCCTGGATGACGTCCGCCAGTTCCTTCGCGCGCCCCGCGTCGAGAGGGCGCAGCCGGTCCAGGATTCGCCGCGCGTCGTCGATGCGGCCCAGCTTGACATAGGCCTCGCCGAGGTACTCGAGCGCCTCGGGGAAGTTCGGCCGGAGACGCAGCGCCTGGTCGTAGGCCTGGAGCGACTCGGTATAACGACCCTGGTTGCGTAGGGCGTAGCCCAGCTCGTTCCAGGCTTCGGGGAATGCGGCGTGCAAGGTGATGGCGCCGCGGAAAGCCTCCACCGCCGTTGCCCAGTCCTTGGCGAGGCGCGCGCGGATGCCTCGGTTGTACTCGCTCTCCGCGCTGGGCGTCACCGTGGGCTGGCGGACCTGGTCCGCGGCGGGCGAGCTCGGCTCGGCGAGCCCCGCCGATGGGACGAGCAGCGAAACCACAACGGCAAAGCCCAGTGCGACGAGTCGCGAGATCATCGCGCTCGACTCTGTCCTCGGCATGCCGCTAGCATACCGCGCGGGGCCCGGACGGTCATCTGGACGTCGGGCGGCGCCCGGTCAAGAGTGTCTCGACGGCCCGGAGGTCGGCTTCCGTGTCCACGCCGATCGTCGGCGCGTCGGTCTCGACGACGACGATGTCGATGCCGTTCTCGAGGAATCTGAGCTGCTCGAGCTTCTCCACCAGCTCGAGCGGCGACGGCGGTAGACGGTGGAAAGCGTCGAGCGCCGCTTTCCGATACGCATAGAAGCCCGGGTGTTTGTAGCGCACGACGCCGATCCCATCGCGATCGTACGGGATCGGATGCTTCGAGAAGTAGAGCGCCCGGCCGTCGACGCCGCAGACGACCTTGTTCACGTTCGGGTTGGACATCTCCTCGGGCTCGAGGCGGATCTTGAGCGTGGTCACCTTGGTGTCGGGACGCTCACGGAACGGACCGACGAGGAGCCGGATGTGGTCCGGCGTGATCAACGGTTCGTCACCCTGGATATTCACGTAGACGTCGGCGGCGCGCGCCTGCGCGACCTCCCAGATCCGATCCGTCCCCGACGGGTGCTCGGAGGACGTCATGATCGCGGGGATGCCGAACGTCGCGCACGCGCCGACGACCTCCTGGGAATCGGTCGCCACCAGCAGGTCGGCGAGATCCGGCGCCCGCCGGGCCGCCTCGTACACGTGGACGATGAGGGGCTTGCCGGCGATCTCGCGGAGGACCTTACGGGGCAGGCGGGTGGACCGAAGGCGGGCCGGAATGACGCCGAGGACTCGGAGCTGGGTTCTGTCGCTCACGGGAAGGCGCGCAAGGTCCGGAGCTGTGCTTCGCGCGCGTCGACGCTTGCGCCCGGCGCGAACGGCACGATCACCGGCTGGGTGAGCCCGGCGCGCGCGAACTCGGCGATGCGCTCGCGACAGAACGCCGGCGGCCCCACGACCCCGAGACCGTCGAGGAGTCGCGGCGACACCTGCTTCACCGCACCGGCGCGGTCACCCGCACGCCAGGCGGCGTTCACCGCGTCGACCTCGTCGCCGAAACCGGCGCTTCGAAAGAAGCTCGCGTAGACGTCCACCGTCGCGTAACCCGTGATATCGCGCGCCAACGCCTCGCGCCCAGCGAGCGCGTCGTCGGTGACACACGTACGAATGAACGACGCGATCTCGAAGTCGCCGAGCGTCCGGCCCGCCTTCCGCGCCCCGGCTTCCAGGTGCCCGATCGAGGCGGGAACCGTCTCCGGCGGGATCCAGTTCAGGACCACACCGTCGGCGATCTCTCCCGCCAGCTCCAGCATCTCGGGACCGAGGGCGGCGAGAACGACGCGAATCGGCTTTGAGGGCGGCGGCGCCGCGAGGCGGAAATTCTTGACGCGATAGAACTTGCCCTCGAAGGTCACGCGCTCGCCGGCGGCGACCATGCGGATGATCTGGACCGCCTCGCGGATCTGCTGGAGCGCCGGCGCGAAGGCGAGTCCATGCCAGTCGCCGACGATGACACGGCTCGAGAGGCCGATTCCAAGCACGACACGATCGGGTGCCATGTGGTTGAGCGTCGCCGCGCTCTGGCCGAGGAGGACCGGCGTTCGCGTCTGGACCGGCACGACCGCGGAGCCCACATGAAGCCGCTCGGTGTGGCTCGCGATGATCGCCATGAGGGTGATCGCGTCGTAACCCGATGCCTCGCCCGTCCACGCCATGTGATAGCCTCGCGCTTCCGCTTCGCGGGCGACGGCGACGAACTCGGCCGCCGGCAGTGCGGCGAAGGGGGCCAGGACGACGCCGACGCGGCGCTTCGGGTGATCGGCGAGCATGTGCGTCCTCTCTCCTCGGCCCTGGTCGATCGGGCGCCGTGAGTATACCGCCTCGGCGGTGCGGTATACCGCCCTCAGCGGTGGCCGTGATCGTGGTGGATGTCGGGGGTATGCGGGTGCTCGTGCTCCAGCGGGCCGGTCGGGTGCGGATGGCTGTGGGGCTCCGGGCCTTCCACACCATCGTGGGCGTGCTGGTGGTGCGCGTCGTGGACGTGCAGATGGCTGTGGGAGCTCGCCGCATGCCGATGCCGGTGCGAGTGGCGCTCGCGGACCAGGAGCCACGTCGCCGCGGCCATGAGCGCCGCCGCGGCGATGAGGCCGACCGTCGGCGACTCGCCGAGCAAAAGGCCGCCGGCGGCGCCGAAGAACGGCGCCGTCGCGAAGTACGCGCCCGTTCGCGCGGCGCCGAGCTCGCGCATTGCCAGGATGAACAGGACGAGGCTCGTGCCGTAGCTCACCGCTCCGAGGGCCAGCCCGAGGGCGATCGTGCCCGGTGTCGGCCAGGGCTGCCCGCTCACGAGCGCCAGGAGCGTGTTGACGGTCCCGGCGACGAGGCCCTTGACCTCGACGATGAGCAACGGGTCGCTCTCGGCGATGAGGCGGGTCAGATTGTTGTCGAGCGCCCACAGCGCGCACGCCAGGGCGACGGCCACGGCCGCGACGGTGATCGCCGGGTCGCCCGGCGTCCACCCCAGGGCGACGCCCCCGAGCGCCATGACGACGGCCCCGCCGCCGACGCGCGAGCCCAGATGCTCACCGAAGACGAGGCCCGCCAGAATGGCCGTGAAGACGACCTCGAGGTTGAGCAGAAGCGCCGTGGTCGTGGCGGGGCTCCGCGCGAGCCCCCAGAGAAGCAGCGGCGGCGCGAGGACGCCCCCCACCAGAACGACTGCGGCCAGGATCCATCGATCGCGGAGCGTCAACGGCCGGCCGGTCGGCCGGCGGCGCCAGACGAGCCGCGTCAGGCCGAGGAACACGCCGGCGCCGAGATACAGCAGTCCGGCGAGGAACAGCGGCGGCACGACGGCGAGAAGCAGCTTCGCAAGCGGCGCGCTGAGCCCGAAGGCGAGCGCGGCGATCAACGCTTTGAGGATCGGCATGGCGACGCGCGGCCATTGTACTCAACGGCGCGCCTCGATAGAGTGACGGCTGATGGTCTCGCTCACCCAGCGCCCCGCCGCGCCTATCCGCGCGCCACGCGGCACCGCGCTGTCCTGCAAAGGCTGGCCGCAGGAGGCGGCGCTCCGGATGCTCATGAACAACCTCGATCCCGACGTCGCGGAGCGGTGGGAGGACCTCGTCGTCTACGGCGGGTCGGGCAAGGCGGCCCGCAGCTGGGAGGCGTATCACGCGATCGTGAGGACGCTCCGCCGGCTCGAGGCCGACGAGACGCTCCTCGTCCAGTCGGGCAAGCCCGTCGGCGTGTTCAGAACTCATCCCGACGCGCCCCGCGTGCTGATCGCCAACGCGTTGCTCGTGCCCGCGTGGGGCGACTGGGAGCACTTCCGGCAGTACGAAGCGATGGGGCTCACGATGTACGGCCAGATGACGGCGGGTTCCTGGATCTACATCGGCACTCAGGGGATCCTCCAGGGCACGTACGAGACGTTTGGCGCCTGCGCGCGGAAGCACTTCGGCGGCTCGCTGGCGGGCCGGCTCGTGCTCTCCGCCGGGCTCGGGGGCATGGGCGGGGCGCAGCCGCTCGCCGTCACGCTGAACGGCGGCGTCGGGCTCTTCGTCGAGATCGACCGCGAGCGCATCGAGCGCCGGCTCAGGCTCCGGTACGTCGACCGCGTGACGTCGTCGCTGGACGAGGCGCTCGGCTGGGCCGACGAGGCGCGGGCCCGCCGCGAGCCCCTCTCGATCGCCGTCCACGGCAACGCCGCCGAGGTGCATCCCGAGCTCGCCCGCCGCGGAGTTCGATTCGACGTGGTGACCGATCAAACCTCCGCCCACGACGTGCTCACCGGGTATGTGCCGGCTGGACTGTCGGTGGAGGATGCGAGTGCGTTGCGCGCGCGTGACCCGAAGACATATGTGAAATGGGCGTACGAGTCGATCGCCGCCCAGATGCGGGCGATGCTCGAGTTCCAGCGGGCGGGCGCGGTCCTCTTCGATTACGGCAACAACTTCCGGCGCGAGGCCGAGAACGCGGGTGTCTCCGACTTCAGCTATCCCGGCTTCGTTCCCGCGTTCATCCGTCCGCTCTTCTGCGAGGGGCTGGGCCCGTTCCGCTGGGTGGCGCTCTCGGGTGATCCCGAGGACATTTACGTGACCGACCGGGCGCTGATGGAGGCCATTCCGGACAACGAGCCCCTGGTCCGCTGGTTGCGCCTCGCCCGGGAGCGCGTCAGCTTCCAGGGGCTGCCGGCGCGCATTTGCTGGCTCGGCTACGGCGACCGCGCGAAGGCCGGGCGGATCTTCAACGACCTCGTCGCCAGGGGCGCCGTGAAGGCCCCCATCGTCATCGGCCGTGACCATCTCGACTCGGGCTCGGTCGCCTCGCCGAATCGCGAGACCGAGTCGATGCGCGACGGCTCGGATGCGATCGCCGACTGGCCCGTCCTCAACGCGCTCCTCAACACGGCGTCGGGCGCGACGTGGGTGTCGGTACACCACGGCGGCGGCGTGGGCATCGGGTACTCGATCCACGCCGGCATGGTCGTCGTCGCCGACGGCACACCGGAGGCGGCGCGGCGCCTCGAGCGCGTGCTCACGACCGATCCGGGCACCGGTATCATGCGGCATGCCGACGCGGGGTACCCGGAGGCCGTCGCGGCGGCGCGGCGCCACGGGATCGACTTGCCGGGGATCACGGCGTGATTCGGGCGAAAGCGGGGTCACCCATGGTAAGCCGCGTCGCGGCGCCCGTCGTCGCATTGCTCGCGCTGGCCGTCCTGGCCCCGGTCGTCCGGGCCCAAGAGACGCCGCGCTACGGGGGAGAGCTGGTGTTCGTCGTTCCGGCCGAGTCGCCGTCGTTCGACGCGATCACCCCGAGCCACTTCCTCAACAACCAGCTCGACACCGTCTGGCTGGCGGAATGACCCAGAGGCTCATCCCCGACCTCGTCCTGACCGAGGCCGGGTGGACGTCGGGCCGGGGGGTGACGCTCGAGGGCGGGCGGATCGCCTCGATCGAGCCCGTCGACCGCCCGTCGTCGGGCGACGTCACGCTCGCCGGCAAGGCCCTCGTGCCCGGGACGGTCAACGCGCACTGCCACACCTTCCAGTCGCTCCTGCGCGGTCTCGGCGACGACCTCGACTTCACGGGCTGGCGCGACCGCGTGCTCTACCCGTTCTCCGAGCGCCTGGACCGCCGGGGAATCGCGCTCGGCGCCTCCTTCGCGTTCGCCGAGATGCTGCTGGGGGGCGCCACCACCTGCGTGGATTTCTTCTACCTCCAGGACGAGGGCAACGAGAATGCCGAAGCAGTGATCGAGGCGGCGCGCGCGGTCGGGATCCGCCTCGTCCTGGCGCGCGCCATGTACGACTGGGAGGGCGCGCCCAAGCGCTATCGTGAGACGGTCGCCGACGCGGCCCGCCGGACGCGGGAGCTGATCGCGGCGCACCGGGAGGATCAGACCACGATGGTGCAGCCCGCCCCTCACAGCCCTCACGGCGCGTCCTCCGAGATGATCCGCGCAGGGTCGGAGATCGCGGAGACGGAGGTCACGCGGTTCCACATCCACGTGGCCGAGGCACGCTCCGAGGGCGAGCGCACGCTCCGGGAGCACGGGGCCACGCCGATCCGGTACCTCGACGGCCTCGGCGTTCTCGGCCCACGGATGATTGGCGTCCACTGTGTCTGGCTCGACGACGAGGAGATCGGGTTGATGGGCGCCCGGCGGGCCGCGCTCGCTTACTGCCCGAGCTCCAACATGTTTCTCGGCGACGGCATCACGCGGGTCCCCGAGCTCTTGAAGGCGGGGGTCAGAATCGGGCTCGGCACCGACGGCGGCTGCACCAACAACCGCCTCTCGGTGTTCGAGGAGATGCGCATGACGTCTCTCCTCCAGCGGGTGCGGCTTCTCGACGGCGCCGCGATCGATGCGGTGACGGCCTTCGGGCTCGGCACCCGGTCGGGCGCCGAGGTCCTCGGGGTCGAGGCGGGCGTGATCGCGCCGGGCCGGCTCGCCGACCTCGTCGCGGTGGACCTCGATGACGCCTCGCTTCACCCGCGGATCGACCTCCTGAAGTCGATGGTCTACGCGATGTCCTGCCGGGCTATCACGGACGTGTGGGTCCACGGGCGACGCGTCGTCGAGTCCGGACGTCTCGTGACTGTCGACGAGCGCGAGCTCCTGGCGCAGGTCCGCGAGCTGACGCAGGGGTGGTGCGCGCCGCAGGCCGTCGCGGGGCTTGGGCCCCGCCGGCCGAGGCGCGACGGTGAACCATGGTCGATCTAGACGGCGGGCCGCTCACGCTCCAGGCCGTCGAAGCAGTCGCCCGCCGGGGTGAGCAGGTTTCGCTGGCCCCTGGTGCGGAGCAGACCCTGCTCGCCGGCCGCGCCTTCGTCGACCGGCTGGCGGCGGGCGCGGAGCCGATCTACGGAATCACGACCGGCGTCGGGAAGCTCAAGGACGTCGTCATTCCACCAGGCGAGCGTGCCGACCTGCAGCGGAACCTCGTCTTGAGCCACGCCGGGGGCGTGGGCGCGCCCCTCGCGGAGGCGGACGTGCGAGCGATCATGCTCCTGCTCGCGGCCTCTCTCGCGCGCGGCGCGTCCGGCGTGAGGCCCGTGGTCGTCGAAACGGTGATCGCGTGCCTGAACCGGCGCGTCCATCCCGTCGTGCCCGAGCTGGGGTCGGTCGGGGCGTCGGGAGATCTGGCGCCGCTCGCCCACGTGGCACTCTGTCTCCTCGGCGAAGGCTCGGCCTCGGACGGCGACCGGCAGATTCCCGCCGCCGAGGCGCTGGCCCGCGCGGGCGTGAGCCCTCTCGTCCTCGAGACGAAGGAGGGGCTCGCGCTCCTCAACGGCACGCACCTCATGGCCGGGCACGGTGCCCTCACGGTCCTCGATGCGGCGTGCCTCACGCGCCTGGCCGACGTCGCCGGCGCCATGTCGCTCGAAGCGCTCATGGGATCGAACGCCGCATTCGACTCGCGGATCCACGCGCTCAGGCCCCATCCGGGCCAGCTCGCGGCCGCCGCCAACCTGGTTCGCCTCACGGCGGAGAGCGGGATCATCGCCTCGCACCGCGACTGCACGCGCGTCCAGGACGCCTACAGCCTTCGCTGCATGCCGCAGGTGCACGGCTCGACGCGCGAGGCGGTCACGTTCGCGCGGGCGGTGATCGAGCGCGAGCTCGCCTCGGTCTCCGACAATCCGCTCGTGTTCCCCGCTGACGGCGCCGTGCTGAGCGGCGGAAATTTCCACGGTGAGGTGCTGGGGCTGGCGCTTGACACGCTGACGCTGGGGCTCGGCCAGCTCGCCGGAATCAGCGAGCGACGGATCGACCGGCTCGTGAACCCGCTGACGAACGAGGCGCTGCCGCCCTTTCTCTCGCCGCGCGGCGGCGTCCATTCCGGCTACATGATCGCCCAGTACGTGGCCGCGGCACTGGTCGCCGAGCTCCGGACGCTGGCGCTGCCGGCGAGTGTGGAGTCCATTCCGACCTCGGGTCTTCAGGAGGACTACAACTCGATGGCGGCGGGCTCGGCCCTCAAGGCGCGGCGGGCCGCCGGGCTCGCCCGGCAGGTCCTCGCCATCGAGTTGTTGCTGGCGGCTCAGGCGCTCGATTTCCGGACCCCACTCCCGCCGGGCCGCGGCAGCTCGGCGGCGCGGGACGCCGTGCGGCGGCGGATCCCACCGCTCGACCGGGACCGCTATCTCAAGGCCGACCTCGATGCGGCGCTGGGGCTCTGCGAGGAGGGCACGGTCCTCACCGCCGTCGAGGCCGCGATCGGCGCGCTGGAGTGAGCGGCGGAGTTACGACCGTTTCAGGGAAACGACCGTTGTGTCGCGGGTGACGGAGGCGTCGTCCGCGGACCGGGCCTTGGTCATCCTGCAGTGGCCGTCGAAGAGCACGCCCTCCTCAACCACCACGATTGGCGCCTCAACGTCGCCGCAAACCCGCGCGGTGCCGCGGAGCTCGACCCGCTCGGACGCGCACACGTTGCCGACCACCTCGCCGTTGATCAAGACGATGCCCGCCCGGACGGAGGCGTTGACGACGCCCTTCTCGCCGATGATGAGGCTGTCGCTGGAGACGATCTCGCCACGGAACCGGCCGTTGATCATGACGGTTCCGGTGAACGAGTACTTGCCCTCGATCTCCGACCCTTCATCGATAAAGGCCGTGAGGTCGCTTCCCTTGGTCGGGCGCTTGCCCGACTTCCTCCACAACATAGGCGCTGTTCCGCGCGGGCCTGTCTACCTCTGCCCGCTGAGCTGGGCAGGCCGGTCGTCCTCGACCAGGTAGACCGGTCGCTGGCCGTTCGCCGATTCGTTCATCTTCGTGACGTTGCCGTTGAAGAAGCCGCCCTTCGAGATGACAAGCGAGTCGGTCGTGATGTTGCCGGTGACCCGGCCGGTCGCGGCGATCTCGACGTTGCCGGTCGCGATCATGTTGCCCGCGTAGTGACCCATGACGATCGCGTCGACCGTCTGCACGTTGGCGTTGACGCGGCCCTTCTCGCCGATGACGAGCTTGCCGCCGACGTTCATCTCACCGCCGATTTCGCACTCCACTTGGATCGAGTCCGCAATGTCGAATTTGCCTTCCACCCGCGCGCGGTCGCCGACGACCGTGAGCAGCGGTACCGCCGAGCCGGGCTTGCCGTTCTCCAGCGCCTTCTGGTTCTCCAGCGCCTTCTGGTTGCTGAACATCGGGAACTCCTTACGCTGTGAGGCCGCTCGGATGAGCGCGAAAGGTGTGACCTGGCATCTCCAGGCGTAGCACCCCGGACAGGGGGTGTCAACCTTACTTCCGGGCCACACCGGGTAGTGCGTCGGTCCCGCGAGGGGTCTCTCCCTTGTGGAGCCTAGAAGGAGCGGATGAGGCGCTCCACCCGTTCGTCATGCGACTGGAAGGGATCCTTGCAGAGGATGGTCTCGCGCTCCGGATCGTTGAGCTTCAGGTAGACCCAGTCGACGCGATAGTCCTTGCCCTTGAGGTTCGCCTGGCGGATGAACTCGCCGCGGAGCCGCGCCCGCGTGGTCTGCGGCGGCACGTGCTTGGCCTGCTCGATGGTCTCGTCGTCGGTGATCCGGTCCACGAGGTCGTTGGCGACGAGGCGGTAGTAGACGCCCTTGTCGGGCCGGATGTCGTGGTACTGGAGGTCGAGCAGCGACACCTTCGGGTCCCGCCAGGAGAGGCGGTGGCGGTTCATGAAGTTGTCGATGAGCTGGCGCTTGATGACCCAGTCGAGCTCGCGGCTGAGCTGCATCGGGTCCGACTCGAGCTTGGTGATGACGTCGGTCCAGCGGGCGAGGACGTCCTTGGTCGTCGTGTCGGCGTTGATCGAGTTGATGTAGCGCGTCGCGAACTCGAGGTACTCGAGCTGCATCTGGAGCGCCGTGATCGAGCGGCCGTCCTTCAGCTTGATCGCCTCGCGCAGGGTTGGATCGTGCGAGATATCGCGGATCGCCTGCACGGGAGATTGCAGTGAATAATCGCGGTCGAAGAACCCATCTTCGATCATGTCGAGGACGAGGGCGGTCGTGCCGATCTTCAGATAGGTCGCGACTTCGGACATATTCGAATCGCCCACGATGACGTGCAGACGCCGGTAACGCTCGGCGTCGGCGTGCGGCTCGTCGCGGGTGTTGATGATCGAGCGCGACGACGTCGTCGCGCCGGAGATCTCCTGGCAAATATGCTGAGCGCGCTGGGACAGGCAGTAGTGGAAGCCGCGGGGCGTTTGGAGCACTTTGCCCGCGCCCGCGAAGATCTGCCGGGTGACGAAGAAGGGGATGAGGGCTTCGGCGAGTCGCTGGAACGAGACATCGCGGGAAACCAGGTAGTTCTCGTGGCAGCCGTAGGAGTTACCGGCGGAATCAGTGTTGTTCTTGAAGAGCAGGATGTTGCCCGAGATCCCGTCTTCCCGAAGGCGCTTCTCGGCCTGGTGCAGGAGGTCCTCGACGATGCGCTCGCCCGCCTTGTCGTGGATGACCAGCTCGGCGACATCATCGCACTCGGGCGTCGCGTACTCCGGGTGGAACCCGGTGTCCAGGTAGAGCCGGGCGCCATTTTCGAGGAACACGTTGGCGTTGCGAGCGCCGGGGATGACCTTCTCGAACAGATAGCGGGCGACGTTGTCGGGGGACAGGCGGCGCTGGCCGTTGAGCGTGCAGGTGAGACCGTACTCGTTCTCGAGACCGAAGATCCGGCGCTTCATGGGCCTGTCCTGCCCCAGCCTAACACGGCTTACTCCCCGCGCCCAGGAGTTGACCGAGCGCTTCCAGGGGGATCCGCCGGAACTTGCGCTGCGCCTTGGTCCGGTCGAGGACCGCGACCTCGAGGTCGCGCTCGGTCAGCGTCTTGTTCTGGGTCACGGTCAGCGCGCGGACGCCGAGCTGCAACGCGTCGCCAAGGGTCATGCCCTCCTGGTAGTGATCCTTGAGGAAGCGGCGGATCTCGTCGGCCTGGCCGCCCATCGCCGCGTAGTTCCGCTCGTCCTCGATCGTGCCGTCGTAGAGGATGTGGTAGATCTCGCTCTTCGCGCCGTTGGTGTCGCCGACCTCCGCCACCAAAACCTCGACCTCGAATGGCTTGATGTCCTGGGTGAAGATGTTGCCGAGCGCCTGTGAGTAGGCGTTGGCCAGCGCCTTGGCCGTCACGTCGCCCCGGCTGTAGGAGTAGCCCTTGACGTCGGCGTGCCGGATGCCGGCGATTCGGAGGTTCTCGAACTCGTTGTATTTACCAACGCCCGCGAACGCGATGCGGTCGTAGATCTCCGAGATCTTGTGCAGGAGCGTCGACGGATTCTCGGCCACCAGCAGGATGCCGTCGCCGCACTCCAGAGTGACCAGGGACCGGCCGCGCGAGATGCCCTTGCGGGCGTACTCGGCCTTGTCCTTCATCATCTGCTCGGGGCTCACGTAGTAGGGCAGCGGCATGATGTCAGGTCCCGTCCGAGTTACGGGTGCGGTCGGCCAGGATCCCCTCGCAGACGCGGCGCACTTCGTCCTCCGGCACGTCCCCGAAGCCGGATCGCGTGATGGTCTTCACGGAGGGGAAGATCCCGCGCACCAGGTCGGGACCGCCGGTCCCGACGTCTTCGTCGGCGGCGTCGATGAGCGCCTCGAGCGAGACGCGCATCGCGTCCTCGCGGGCCATGTCGCGCTTCCAGAGCTTCTTCAGCGAGTCGCGCGCGTCCTTCGAGCCCGACCCCTGCGCGTCGTAGTTGGTCTCCTCGTAGCGGCCGCCGGTGATGTCGTACTTGAACAGCCGGCCCACGCCCGCCTTCTCGTCGAAGCCGGCGAAGATCGGGACCACCACGAGGCCCTGCATCGCGGCGGGCAGGTTCATCCGGATCATCTGGCTCAGGCGGTTCGCCTTGCCCTCGAGCGAGAGGTTCTCGCCCTCCACCTTCTCGTAGTGCTCGAGCTCGGTCTGGAACAGCTTGGCCATCTCCATGGCCGGGCCGGCGGCGCCGGCGATGCCGACGCCCGACAGCTCGTCGGACTTGAAGATCTTCTCGATGCGGCGACTCGCCACCTGGTAGCCCGCGGTCGCCTGGCGGTCGCCGGCCATGATCACGCCGTCACGGTATCGCATCGAGAGGACGGTCGTGCCGTGGACGGGCTCCGCGGGCGCGGCGGCCGATGCCGGGCCGAGGCCCGGAACCAGATGCGGCGACTCCCGGCGGAGCAGCTCGACGAAGCTCGAGTTCGAGTAGTCGTTGAACAGCAACCGCCAGCGTTCGCCGTCCACGGTCAGATCCCGGAGGCGGCGCGGGAGATGTTGCGCAGCAGGTCCGCGGCCGTCGGCGACTCGGTCAACAGCTGGCGGACGTGCGCCTCGGTGCCCCGCAGGGGCTCCAGCATGAAGATCTTCTTGAGCGGCCCTTCTTTCAAGTCGAAGATGACGGAGTCCCAGCTCGCCGAGACGATCTCCTCCGCGTAGCGCTGCAGGCACATGCCCCGGAAGTACGCGCGTGTGTCCTTGGGTGGGTCGTAGATAGCCTTCGCGATCTCGTCGTCCGTTGCGATCCGGTCCACCGCGTCGGACTCCTCGAGCTTGTAGTAGAGGCCCCGGCCCGGACGGATGTCGTGGTACTGGAGATCGATCATCTGGACGCGCGAGTCGTTCCAGGCGAGATCGTGCTTCGCCATGTAGTTCTCGATGAGCTGGCGCTTGATGACCCAGTCGAGCTCGCGGCCGAGCTGCATCGGGTCCTCGGCGAGATGGTCGAGGGTCGTTTCCCACCGGGCGAGGACCTCGCGGACCCAGGGCTCGGCCTCGCGGTCCCGATAGTACTTGTGCGCCATCGCGAGGAACTCTCGCTGCAGGTCCACGGCGGTGATGGTGCGACCATCCTTGAGCCGGATCGGCGCCCGGCAGGTGAGATCGCGCGAGACCACGCGGAACGCTCCCACCGGTCCGTCCACCGAGAGGTCGCGCTCGATGAAATCGTCCTCGACCATGCTCAGCACGATCGCCATCGTGCCGGTCTTGAGGTAGTTCGAGACCTCGCTCATGTTGGCGTCGCCGACGATGACGTGGAGCCGGCGGTACTTCTCCGGATCGGCGTGGGGCTCGTCGCGCGTGTTGATGATCGGACGGGAGTGCATCGTCTCGAGACCCACCTCGGTCTCGAGGAAGTCGGCGCGCTGCGAGATCTGATAGTCGCACGGGTCGGCGTTGTTCTCCGCGCCCACCTTGCCGGCGCCCGTGAAGATCTGGCGGGTCACGAAGAACGGCATCATGTGCTGCACGATGCGCGCGAACGGCACCCGCCGGTCCATCAGGTAGTTCTCGTGGGTGCCGTACGAATTGCCCTTGCTGTCGGTGTTGTTCTTGTAGATCAAGATTCGTTGTTCGGGGGGCGACACCGCTTCGGCGCGCTGGCGCGAGAGATTCAGGATGCGCTCGCCGGCGCGGTCCCAGATGACCAGGTCGCGCGGGTTCGTCGTTTCGGGACTCGAGTATTCCGGATGGGCGTGATCGACATAGAACCGCGCGCCATTGGAGAGGATCAGGTTGATGAGGCGCGACTCCTCTTTCGACGTCCCTTCCTTCTCCTCCATGTATTCGAATCCGCGCGCGTCGCGGAGCGGGCTCTCGGCCTCGTAATCCCAGCGTACCCGGGAGGACCGGAACGTCTCGTACGAGTTGATCAGCAGGAGCGAGGAGAGGATCGGGTTGAAATCGGGCTGATTCTTGACCGTGATCCCGTACTCGGTCTCGATGCCCATGACTTTCGGGATCGCCATGCAGTCCTCTCTGACGGTAGAAAGAACGCCCCCGGTCAGCGCGCCCCGGGGGGGAAATGGGAGGTGTCTTCCCCCCCCATTGCCTAATTGAGGGTGGGGGGCGCGCTCGGCGCCCCCCGCTTCGCTACAGGTACTGACCCGTGTTGACGACCCTTTCGACGCTTCGCAGCTTCTCTTTCGTCTCGCCCATGAGGGGCTTGACGTACACGATCCGCTCCCCCTTCTTCCCGGCGATCTTCGCCCAGTCGTCGGGGTTGGTGGTGTTGGGCAGGTCCTCGTTCTCCTTGAACTCCTCGCGGACGGCGGTGAGGAGGTCGTCGACCATGATGCCCTTCTGGCCGCCGGCGATGTAGCGCTTGAGGGCGAGTTTCTTGGCCCGGCGCACGACGGACTCGATCATCGCGCCGGAGGCGAAGTCCTTGAAGTAGAGGACTTCTTTGTCGCCGTTGGCGTAGGTGACCTCGAGGAAGCGGTTCTCCTCGCTGAGACTGTACATCGCCTCCACGGTGGTCGAGATCATGGAGGGGATGGCCGCGGCGACGTCGCCGCCGCGGATCTCAGACTCCGCGAACGGGATGTCGGCGGTGAGGTACTTGGCGAAGATGTCGGCCGCGGCGCCGCGGTCGGGCCGCTCGATCTTGATCTTCACGTCGAGCCGGCCGGGACGCAGGATGGCCGGGTCGATGAGGTCCTGGCGGTTGGAGGCGCCGATGACGATGACGTTCCTGAGACCCTCGACACCATCGATCTCGGCCAGCAACTGGGGCACAATGGTCGTCTCGACGTCGGAGGAGATGCCGGTGCCGCGCGTGCGGAAGAGCGCGTCCATCTCGTCGAAGAAGACGATGACGGGCACGTCCTCGGCGGCCTTCTCCTTGGCCTTCACGAAGATCTCGCGGATCTTCCGCTCGGTCTCACCGACGTACTTGTTGAGGAGCTCGGGGCCCTTGATATTGAGGAAGAAGCCCTTGATCTTCTCGCCGCGCTTTTCGGAGATCTTCTCGGCGAGATTGTTGGCGACGGCCTTGGCGATCATGGTTTTGCCGCAGCCCGGAGGGCCGTAGAGGAGCACGCCCTTGGGCGGGGTGAGCTTGTGTTCCTTGTAGTAGTCGGCGTAGAGGTACGGCAGCTCCACGGCGTCCTTGATGGCCTCGATCTGATCGCCCAGACCGCCGATACTCTCGTAGCCGATATCCGGCACTTCCTCGAGGGTGAGATCTTCCACCTCACTCTTCGGCAGTTTTTCCAGGAGGTAGCCGCTCTTCGAGTCGAGGAGGAGGTGATCGCCGGTCTTGAGGCGCAGGGTGCGCAGGGGCTCGGCGATGATGCCGACCTTTTCCTCGTCGGCGCGCAGGGTGACGAGGGCGCGCTCGGCGTCGAGTTGTTCCTTGAGGATGACGACCTCGCCCTGAATCTCGTAGCCGGCCGCCTCGATGACGTTGAGGCCCTCGTTGAGGATGAGCTCCTGGCCGGGCTTGAGGGTCTCGGTCTTGATCGAGGGGTGGAGGTTGACCTTCACCTTGCGGCCCTGGGAGAGGATAGTGACCGTGCTGTCCTCGTTGGCGGCCAGGTAGACGCCGTACGTCGAGGGCGGCGCGCAGAGCTTGTCCACCTCCTCCTTGAGCGCCGTGATCTGCTCGCGTGCCTCGTAGAGCGCGTTCACGAGCTTCTCGTTCTGATTGAACGCCTGCACGAGCTGACGGTTCGCCTCGCGAAGCTTGTTCTCGAGGACCATGAAGTCCTTGGGCGTGTCCTCGAGCTTTTTCCGGAGATGGACGGTCTCCGCCTCGAGCGACCGGATGTATGCCTGGAGGTCTTGTACCTGGATCTCGTACTCCGTGAGACGACGACGAGTGCTCGAATCGGACATGGACGCCGGAAGGAACTTCGAGAAGCCCTCGCGACTCGGGCTACTCTTCTTGTCGAACTCCTTCATAGCCCATCCCCTCTCACTTGACCCCCTGTGCGCCGCTCAGGCACAAGCATTTGCCATGTGCTCGAAGTATAGGCGGCTATGAAAAAGAAAGTCAAGGTTGGCAGGTAATCTACCGCTGGTTGACATGTTGAATTTTCGGTGTTTTTCCCCAACCCCGATGGTTTCGCTGCCACTCCGTCATTCCGCCAGCTTCCCTGGCTTGGATCGTGAGCAAGTTCTGTACCCGAACGTCACCGCAGCTCTGCCGTCGAAACGAGTGGCACGAATAGAGGGTTCCACGTATAAAAGCCCCGATGTCCCTACCGACGTTCCGTCGCGGCGCTGCCGTTCTGGCTCTGCTGGTGACGATCTTGGTCGCACGGGCGCCAGTGATCTCGTCGGCGCAGGGCCCGAGCGCGCCGTCGAGTCCGGGCGTCCGTCGCGAGCTCCGCATCGGCACGCCTGGCCTGCCCGCCGTGCTCGACCCCGGCGCAGCCCTGGAGGGAACGACGCCCCTCATCGCCCGCCAGGTCTTCGACACGCTGGTGGCCTGGCGCGAAGGGAGCACCGATATCGAGCCGGCGCTCGCCATCCGCTGGAACGCGTCGCGGGATGGACTCGTCTGGTCATTCGCGCTGCGCGAGGGTGTCAGGTTTCACGACGGCAGTCCGCTCACCGCGCTGGACGTCGCCGTCAGCTTCGACCGCCAACTCCGCCCCGACGCCCAGATCGCCGGGCGGGCGTGGCCGGCTCTTCTCCGCGGCGCACCCGGTGTCGTGAAGGAGGTCCGTGCGCCCAACGCGCGGACCGTCGAGATCGCCCTCGTGCAGCCCTACGCGGCCCTGCTCACGGTGCTCGCGCATCCCGGTCTCGCCGTCGCGAAATATTCGGCGGCCGCCGACGGGGGTGGTCGCTTCGTGGGTACGGGGCCCTATCGCGTCGTGGACTCCTCGAGCGGGCGCCTGGCGCTCGAGGCGATGCCCGGCCACTGGGCGGGCCAGCCGAGGTCCGAGCGGCTGGTGTTCCTCGACGTGAACACGGACGACCATGCGGAGTCCGAGATCGACGCGCGCTCACTCGACATCTGGTTCCCCTCGGGGCCGCCGCGCCGCAGCGAGGGGGCGCTTTCGGCTCCCGGCCTTCGCATCGGATATCTTACGTTCCAGACTGAGAAGGAGCCTTTCTCACGAAAGACGCTCCGCCAAGCCGTCGCAGCAGCGCTCGATCCCGCCATTCTGGGCTTGGCGCTGGAGCGAGCGGCCGTCCCGCTTCAGTCGTTCCTGCCCTCCGGCGTCTGGGCGCGACGCGAGGGCTCTCCGGTTCTCGGCGCCGGCCGCACGACAGTTCGGGCGTTGATTCGTGAGAGCCGATGGCCGAAGGAAACGAAGCCCACCCTGCTGGTGCCCGCGGCGACGGCGCCGCTCAACCTGCCGAAGCTGGCCGAGACGATCCAGCTGCTCCTGGGGGCGGACGAGCTGTCGCTGAACGTCCAGGTGGAGCCCGAGCCGACCGTGCGCACGCTTCTGCAGGCGGGAGCCTACGACATCGCGCTTGCGGAGGCTACTGTCGCCGGAGGCGACCCTCATCTCCTTCTGTACCCGCTCTCGACGAGCGAAGCGGCGACGAAGGGACCGCGGGCGCTGAACTTCTCCTTCTATCGGAACCCGCGACTGGACGACGTGCTGGTCCGGGCGAGCCAGCTCTCGTTCCGGGCCGAACGCCAAAGACTCTACCAGCGAGCCCAAGCCCTGCTGGCCGAAGACGTGCCGTGGTTACCGATATATGTGCGCCTGCAGTGGGCCGTGGCGCGCCCGGAGGTCCGGGGCCTGCGCCTTCATCCCACCGGCATTCACCGCCTCGACACGGTGAGCCTCGAGCTTCCGCCCGCCGCAGCGCCCGCGCCAGCCGCGTCGCGCTGATCGGTGGAACGCCGGAGCCGGCTCGCCTCCACCAGGCCCGGGAGGGCTGTCTGCCGGAGCGGCCAGGGCCCGGAGGCCCGGAGGGTCGTCCGCCGAAACGGAGCCAGCTCGCATCCGCCAGGGCCCGCAAGGGCGGTCCGCCGAAACGGAGCCAGCTCGCGTCCGCCAGGGCCCGCAAGGGCGGTCCGCCGAAACGGAGCCAGCTCGCGTCTGTCTCAGGCCACCCTCGGTCCGAG
>JAHFDK010000333.1 GCA_023249095.1 Candidatus Rokuibacteriota bacterium
GGGGCTCGACCAGTCGAGCTTCCAGTTCGCGGCCGGTCAGCCGATTCTCCTCCCGGCGCCACACGGCGTCACGACCGTCACGGTGACGACACCCAGCGGCCGCGCCGTCCAGGGCCGGGTGACCCGCGGCATGGTGAGTTTCACGGAGACCGACGAGACAGGGATCTACACGCTCTCGACGTCGCGCGGTGAGACTCGGGTGGCGGTGAATCTGGCCGATGCCGACGAGTCGAATTTGGCGCCACACCCGCTGCCCGCCGCGGGCGGGCACGGCCCCGCCGCGGCGCCGGTGCCCGTCCAACGCGAGCTGTGGCCGCTCTTCGTCATCCTGGCCGTGGTCCTCCTCGCCGGCGAGGGGCTGCTGTACTGGCGGCGCCAGAGCGCGGGACGGTTGCGCGCGCCAGCCGGCGTGGGCGACCGCTGGGCACTGGCGCTGCGCAGCGCGCTGGTCGTCGTCCTGTGTCTGGCGCTGCTGCGGCCGACGCTCCCGCGCTGGGTCGACCGCATGAACGTCGTGTTCCTGCTCGACCTCTCGGACAGCGTGAGCCTCGCGTCCCGCGAGCGCGCGTACCGTTTCGTCGCCGAGGCCGGCAAGCACATGAAGAGCGGCGACCGGAACAGCGTGATCGCGTTTGGCGACCAGGCGGTCGTTGATCAGCCGCTCGCCAGCCGCCCGGCCATCGACCGCCCGAAGGCCCAGGTCGACGGGCGCGGGACAAACATCTTTCAGGCGATCCAGTTGTCGCTCGCGATGCTGCCGCCGGGCCAAGCGAACCGCATCATCATGCTGACCGACGGTCGGCAGAACGCCGGCAACGCCCTTGCCGGAGCTCAAGCCGCCAAGGACGCGGGGGCGGACATCTACTACGTCCCGGCGCCGCTGACCTTCACCCAGGAGGTTGTCGCCGAAGCGATGGTGCTCCCGCACGAGGTGAAGTTCGGTGAGCCCTTCCAGGCCAAGGTCGTGGTGTGGAGTCACCGGGACACCGAGGGCCGGCTCTCGCTCTTCCGCAACGGCGAGTTCCTCGGCTCGCAGGTCGTCCGGCTGACGGCCGGCAAGAACGTCTTCAGCTACCGGCAGGCGCTCGACGCCAGCGGGATCCACGTGTACCAGGCGGCGATGGAGGTCGAGGGCGACACGATCGAAGACAACAACCGGGCCGTCGGCGCCGTCGTCGTTCGCGGCCGACCCCAGGTGCTGCTCGCCGATCGTGACCGGACTCACGCACAGTCCCTGGCTGGTGCGCTCCGCTCGCAGAACATCGACGTGACCGTGGTGGAGCCGCCGCAGATCCCGGCCGACCTCGCGGGTCTCCAAAAATACGACGGGGTCGTGCTCTCCAACGTGTCCTCGCTCAAGCTGACGCGACAGCAGATGGGGTACATGCGCGACTACGTTCGCGATTATGGCGGCGGTCTCGTCATGATCGGCGGCGAGGAGAGCTTCGGGCTCGGCGGATACTACCGCACCCCGGTCGAGGAGGCGCTCCCGGTCACGATGGACGTCAAGCAGAAGGTCGAGATCCCGAGCCTCGCCGTCGTGCTCTCGATCGACCGCTCTGGGTCCATGGCGATGTCGACCGACGAGAAGGTGACGAAGCTCGACCTTGCGAAGGAGGCCTCCCACCTCGTGGTGGACCTGCTCGACGAGCGCAACGAGGTCGGCGTCATGAGCTGGGACACCGAGTTCATCTGGGACGCGTCCGTGCGCCCGGCGAAGGACAAGGCGGCGATCCATCACGCGATCGCGACCATCAAGGCCGGCGGCGGCACTGACGGGTACCCGGCGCTGAAGGAGTCGTACCAGGTGCTGTTCGAGCGGCCCGCGCTGCTCAAGCACGTGATCTTCCTCTCCGACGGGCAGATGACGCGGGGCGACTTCCAGGGACTGCTCCGGCGGATGGCGAAGGACAAGATCACGGTGTCGACGGTGGCGATCGGCAAGGACGCGGACGTCCAGCTCATGGTGGACGTCGCCAAGTGGGGCAAGGGCCGTTTCTACTACACCGAGGACTCGCAGACGATTCCTCGCATCTTCACGCTCGAGACGCAGCTTGCCTCGAAGGCGTCGCTCGTCGAGCAGCCGTTCAAGCCGCAGCTCACGTCGCCCGGTCACGAGGCGATCCAGGAGATCGACTGGAAGAGCGTGCCGCCCCTCGGCGGGTATGTCGCGAGCACGCTGAAGGCGACGGCAGACCTGGTCCTGATGAGCCACCAGGAAGACCCCGTGCTCGCGACCTGGCGGTACGGTCTCGGACGCTCCGTCGCGTTCACGTCGGACGCCAAGGCGAAGTGGGGCGTACTCTGGCTCCGGTGGCGCGAGTTCAATCGGTTCTGGTCGCAGCTGATCCGCTGGACGCTGCGGAGCGGGTCGCGTAGCGACACCGTCGCGATCGTGGAGCGACGGGAGAACATGGGCGAGATTGTCGTTGACGCCGTCGACCCGAAGGGCGAGTTCATCAACTTTCTCGATTCCCAGGTGGGCGTGGTCGCGCCGAACCGTGATCGCACGGTCATCGACCTCGAACAGGTCGGGCCCGGGCGGTATCGCGGCCGCTTCCCGGCCGCCCAGGAGGGCGTCTATCTGGTGGGCATGTCTCAGCGTCGGAACGAGCGCGTGGTCGGTTCGCAGCTCGCCGGCCTGGTGGTACCGTACGCTCAGGAACTGCGCGACCTCGGCGTGGACGAGCCCCTCCTGCGGGAGTTGGCGGAGCTGACGGGAGGGGGACCGCTGGCGAAGCCGCCGGACGCTTTCTTGAGGGCGCGACGGCAGTCTCGCATCGGGGTCGACGTGTGGCCGTGGCTCGTCGGCCTGGTCGCGCTGCTGCTGGTCCCGGACATTGCCCTGCGGCGCGTCGGTCCCGGGGTGCTCGAACGGGTGGCCACGCTCGTCCGTCGAGGTCTCCGGAGGAAGGAGATTCCATGATGCCTCGACTCTGCTGGCGGTCGCGGATCGTCGCAACCTTCGCGGGTCTCCTCACGCTGTCCGCCGCGCACGGGGCGCACGCCGATCCGAAGCTCCGGATAGTGGTGATCGTGCCGTTCGATGGCACGGCGCTCGAACGCGAGGAGCAGTGGATGGGCGAGGGGGTCGCCCAGATCCTCGCCCTCGGACTCGCGCAGCATCCGGCGTTCGTCCAGATCGAACGTCCGAGGCTGCGCGCCGCGGGCCGGCCGGACGTCTGGAGCGAGGCGGCGGTCGTGCAGGCCGCGCGCGCCGTGCGCGCCGACGCCGCGCTCTTCGGCCGCATCGAACGTCGCGAGAGCGACCTCGCCGTCCTGCCCAGGCTGCTGGAGCTGAAGGCGAGTGGCACCGACAGCACTGTCAACCTCGAGCCCGTCACGGCGCCGGCGGGTGAGCTCTTCGGGCGTCTCGCCGCGCTGCCGGTTACGTATGTGCGCGCGCTCCGCGTTCCCCTGACCGATACCGAGGCCGCCCGGATCGAGAAAGCGGCGCGCCCGACCCGGATGCCACGGGCGTTCGAGTTGTTCGCGCGGGGTCAGATCGCGGCGATGCGCGGCGATCAGGAGAGCAACGAGGCGGCGGTAGACCTGTTGTCGCGGGCGATCGAGGCTGACCCCAGCTTCGTCGTCGCGCACTACACGCTCGGCGTCGTGCACTCGGCGCTCGGCAACCGGTGGAAGGCCGCGGCGCAGTTTCGCGCCTCGACGCAGGCTGACGCGTCCTACCCGGAGCCGTACAAGGCCCTTGGCGACCTGTTCCTGTCTCAACCGCGCCGCCTCTTCGACCAGGCCGTGGAGGCCTACAGCAAGGCGATCGAGCTTCGACCCTTTTTCGCTGACGCCTACGTTGGGCTCGGCGACGCCAAGGCGGCGAAGAGCGACATCGACGGTGCCGTCGCCGCGTACCAGAAGGCGCTCGTCTACAACCCCGTCAACCCTCGGGTGCACATGAGCCTCGGGAAGATCTTTTATGGCGAGAAGGGGCTCTACTATGAGGCGGTCACCGCCTACAAGCGAGCTATCGACCTCGACCCGCTCTCGGTCGACGCCCACATGGGGCTCGGCGAGGTGTACGAGGAAAAGGGCCTCTACAAGGAGGCCACCGAGGAATACCGGCGGGTGATCGAGATCGACAGGAAGCACACGGGTGCCATGTACAACCTCGCGCTCGTCTACGAAAAGGTCGATCCCCGGGCCGCGATCACCCAGTGGGAGCGTTACATCGAGCTCGCCTCACCGTTGGCGACCGAGAAGGACTGGGTCGACGTCGCACGCCAGCACCTGAGAAAGCTCAAGAGCCAGGTCAAGGACTAGCCATCAGCGCCGCGAGCCGTGCGTCCCGTGAGGGGCGAGTTCCTCGGCCGCTCTCGAGGACCTTGACGTCGCGGTAGGGCGCGCCGAGAGACAACAGAACTTCGCTCGCCGCGCGGCACGGACTTCGGATCGAGCTCGAGTCGAATGGGACCGAGCGGCCGCACGGCGGAGCCCCGCCGTGAATGTATGCCGACTCGCGCTGTAGCCACGAGTATCATAACCAATATGTATCCGAGGTTTCAGGAGATCGCGTGGACGAATTGAGAAAAGACCCGACGCGAGGGCACTGGGTCCTCATCCGTCCGAAGGCGAAGCCTCCGCGGCACACGGACTGCGCGTACTGTCCAGGCGCCGAGCACCTCACCGGGCCGGAGATCGCCGCCTACCGCCCGGAGGGCTCCACCGCGAATGGTCCGGGATGGACCATCCGTGTCGTGCCCGAGCCGGACGCGTACTTCCGGATCGAATGGGAGCTCGTCCGCGAGGGCGTCGGCATGTTCGACATGATCAACCCTCGCGGCGCGAGCGAGCTCGTGGTCGAGTCGCCTCGACACGACGACACGCTCGCGACGATGGGGCCCGCCGTGATCGAGGCAGTGCTCTGGATGTACCGCGACCGGCTCCTCGACCTGAAGCGCGACGGTCAGATCCGCGACATCCTCGTGTCGCGCCGCCACAAGAAGCCCGGCGTGGCGAGCCACCATCCGTACTCGCGCGTCACGGCGATCCCCATCGTCTTCGACGAGATGCGGCGCGAGCTGCGCGAGGCGCGCGAATACTATCAGTACAAGCGCCGCTGCCCCTACTGCGACATCCTCCGGCAGGAGATCGGCGCCGAGGAGCGGGTCGTGCGGCTCACGCCGGCGTTCGCGGCGGTGATTCCGTACGCGCCGCGCGTCCCGCTCGAGACGTGGATCCTGCCGCGGCAGCACGGATGCTCGTTCGAGGAGGCGCTCCGGGCCGAAACCGCCGGGGACTTGGGGCGGCTGCTGTCCGAGTATTTCCGCGCCCTCGCGCGCAGGTTCGGCGACCCCGGGTACGAGATGGTGCTGCACACGGCGCCCAACCTACGATCGCGGATCCTCCAAGGGGACTGGGCGACGATCCGCGATGATTACCACTGGCATATCGAGATTACGCCCGAGCCGGAGCACGCCAATCGAGTCGGTGGCATCCTCGTCAACGAGACGCGCCCTGAAGTCTCGGCGGCAGAGCTCCGAAACGCCTGGCCCGATCAGGGGTAGAGCCCTCGCACCTTGTAGCCCTCCGCCGCGCGGCGGATACCCTCCATGAGCAACGCCGTCTTGGTCCGTGCCCTTGTTCTCTCCGAGCGCCCAGACGGCAATTTGAATGCGGATCATCGCCTCTTGGGGCCGATGAGCAGCATGATCTCGGTCGTACGGCGCTGTGATGGAGACCCTATAATCCTGAAAAGATTGTCTTCTGAGTGGTGACGGCGCTCGTGGAGGTCGGCTCCAGGGTGAGTGGCTGGGCGACCCGGTCGAGGTGGGCCCGGGTAGTCATCACAAGCCTTTCCGGTTGACGCCAGGCGGAACCGGTGTGAGAATACGACTGAAACAGTCGCCGACCATAAAGGTCGGTAATAGAGAGCCTGATGTTGCACGAGGTTAGCTCAGAGGCGAGGGTCGACGAACGACGATGCTCCGTTTTACCAAGCGCGCCGATTATGGGCTGATGGCGATTCACTATATCGCCGTCCATGACGAGCTCGGCGCCGTCAGCACGAAGCGGATCGCGGAAGAGTTCGGCATCCCGCCCGAGCTCCTGGCGAAGATCCTGCAGCGACTCGCCAAGCGCCGGCTGATCGTCAGCCAGAACGGACCCAAGGGAGGGTACGTATTGACGCGCCACCCGAGCGACATCTCCGTCGGGGAGGTCGTCCGCGCGCTCGAGGGGCCGATCAACATCGTGAGCTGCCTCGACCACGGAGGATGCCC
>JAHFDK010000500.1 GCA_023249095.1 Candidatus Rokuibacteriota bacterium
GCGGGGCTGGGCTGGCGCAGCTGGGCCGCGAGCCCTACGACGCGCTGGTCCTCGACCTCATGCTGCCCGACATCGACGGGCTCGAAGTGTGCCGGCAGCTGCGCGCGACGTCCGACACTCCGGTGCTGATGCTCACGGCGCGCGGCGACACGATGGACCGCGTCGTGGGCCTGGAAATCGGCGCCGACGATTACCTGCCGAAGCCGTTCGAGCCGCGAGAGCTGCTGGCGCGCCTGCGCGCGATCCTCCGCCGGCGCCAGTCGAGCCGCGCATCGGACGTGCTGCGCTTCGGCCGGCTCGAGATCGATCGTGATGCCCGTGTCGTGCGCGTGGATGGCGCGGAACGCAGCCTCACGGGTCATCAGTTCACGCTGCTCGTCGCACTTGCCGAGAAGGCGGGCCGCGTGCTCTCGAGGGACACCCTGATGGATCTCGTCAAGGGCGAGGCCCTGGAGGCCTTCGACCGTTCGATCGACGTTCACGTCTCCCGCATCCGCGCGGCCATCGAGGACGACCCGAAGAAGCCCCGCCGTCTCCTCACCGTGCGGGGCGCCGGCTACGTCTTTGCCAAGCGGCAAGACTGATGCCCAAGCTCTATCTGCGCATCTATCTGGCCGTACTCGCGAGCCTGGCGGTATTTGCGCTCGCTTCGGGCTTCCTGTGGCGCCAGCTCGGCGACGCCGGCCCGGCGGGTCACGCGTTTGAAGTTGCCGGGACGCTCGCGCAAAATGTGCTGCCACCCGCCGCGGCACCGCCGTCCGAGCAGCAGGCGGCGCTGGACAAGCTCGCCGCGAATTTGGGCGCGGACGTTGCGCTGTTCGCCGCCGATCGCACGCGACTCGCCGCCGTCGGCGATTCGTTGCGGGCGCCGGACACGGGTCGCGACCGCGGCGGCTGGTTGCCCCCCTGGGCTGGCCCGCCCGCCGGCGCGATCCATTTGCCGGACGGCCGGTGGCTGGTCGCGCGCGTGCCGCACGACCGCCGGCATCTGGGCGTCGGCCTGTTCTTCATGCTCGCGCTGATCGCGCTCGCCGTCGGGGTCGGTGCCTATCCCGTCGTGCGCCGTTTGACCGCACGGCTGGAGCGTCTGCAGGCGGGCGTCGAGTCGCTCGGCGCCGGGGACCTCTCGGCGCGGGTGAAGGTGGAAGGTAACGATGAGGTGGCGCAACTTGCCAGGAGCTTCAACCGCGCTGCCGGCCGCATCGAGGAGCTGGTCGGCGCCCACAAGTCGCTCCTGGCCAATGCCTCCCACGAGCTGCGTACGCCGCTCGCTCGCATCCGCATGGCGGTGGAGCTGATGAAGGAGAACGCCGATCCCAGACGCAAGCGCGGCCTCGAGCAAGACATCATGGAGCTCGACGCGCTGATCGATGAGATTTTGATCGCCAGCCGCCTGGACGCGGTGAAGGGACGGGAAGCGGACGAGGAGGTGGATCTGCTCGCGCTGGCGAGCGAAGAGTGCGCGCGCTACGAGGAGGCAGAGCTCGCCGGTCAGCCGGTCACCGTGCGCGGCGACCCGCGCCTGCTACGCCGGATGATCCGGAATCTCCTGGAGAACGCGAGGCGCCACGGCGCGCCGCCCATCGACGTGCGCGTGAGCCGCGCCGGGGGCGGGGCCGAGTTGCGCGTCAGCGACCATGGACCGGGCATTCCGGACGCGGAGCGCGAGGGTGTGTTCCGCCCGTTCTACCGGTTTACCGGCGGTGGGGAGCGCGCCGGGGCCGGCTTGGGGCTGGCGCTGGTGCGGCAGATCGCGCGCCGACACGGCGGCGACGCGCGGTACCTGGGACGCGAGCAGTCCGGGGGCAGCTTCATCGTGACCCTCGAAGCGTCGACTCATGGTGGCGTGAGTTGACGCGACCCCGAGGGACTATTCCGATGACGTGCGCGCCCACACGGCGTACAGCGGATCGCCGTGGTCCCCGGGCGACCGGTCCTCCACCGTTGCGTCGATCCAGCCCCCGGCGGCTTCGAAGTAGGAGCGGACGAGCGTCAGGTGTTGCTGGTCGGTGGTACTGAGCCAGACGGCGACCGCCTTGGTGGGAAGCAACGGTTGGAGAAGGACACGACGAAAGGTGCTCTCGGCCGGAGTAC
>JAHFDK010000078.1:0-19423 GCA_023249095.1 Candidatus Rokuibacteriota bacterium
ACGTCGCGCTGCGATCGGCCACGCACTCGATCGGCACCACCACGCGATAGTTGTGGGAAAAGGCGTCGATCACCGTGGCGCGCACACAGCCCGAGGTGACCATGCCCGTGACCACGACAGTGTCGACACCGAGATAGGTGAGCATCGATGCCAGCGTTGTCCCGAAGAACGCGCTCGGCTTCGCCTTCGTCACCACGATGTCCCCCGGCTCCGGCTTGATGGCGTCGGCGATCTCGTGGGCCTCGGGGCCCCGCATGAGGGAGTCGGGCTCGGCCCCCGTGCCCTTGTCGAGCCAGCGCCCCCACTCCGCGTCGGCGGCGAAGGCGTCGTAGCGGGTGTAGAGGACTGGCACGCCCTGCGGCCGCACCGCGTCGAGCAGGGTGCGGATGGCGGCGGCGCAGGGGACCCCGGCGACACTACACCCGAGCGGGAACCGATCCTCGGTGAACGCGCGCGTCATGTCGACGACCAGGACGGCCGACCGCGCGCCGAACCCCACCCGCCTGCCCATGTTGCCCTTGGCGTAACGCGCCCGCTCCTCGGCCGGGATGATGTCGGGCACGTACGCCATCGGCTCCTCACCTCGCGAACGCATGTGCGGTGGGAGGATTCTAGCGCACTACGGCCGCATCGCCGCCCCCCGGGAGGATCGCGCGGCCCGGGCCCCGAAAGCTCCGCGCCCCTACGACGCGATCTCTCGCAACCGCTTCTCCAGATGCCGCCGCTCGGCCTCGTTGCTCACCAGCGCGAGGGCGCGTCGGTACGACTCGGCGGCTTCGGCGTGGCGGCCGAGCCGGCGCAGCAACTCGGCCCGTGCGACAGGCAGCAGATGATACTCGGCGAGCTCGCCGAGCCGGTCGAGCTCGTCGACCAAGGCGAGCCCCCGATCGAGTCCGCCCGACATTGCGACCGCGACCGCCCGGTTGAGCGCGACCACCGGCGAAGGGTGCACCCGCGCCAGCACCCCGTACAGGGCGGCAATCTGCCGCCAGTCGGTGGCGGCTGCGGTGGGCGCCTGCGCGTGAATCGCCGCGATCGCCGCCTGCAGCGAATACGAGCCCGGCGGCTGGCCCTCGGCGCGCAGCGCGGTCGCGGCCAGAGCCGCGCCTTCGTCGATCTGCGCGCGGTCCCAGCGCGTTCGGTCCTGGTCCTCGAGCAGCACGATGTCCCCTGCTCCGTCCAGGCGTGTCTGGCGCCGCGAGTCGTGCAGGAGCATGAGCGCGAGCAGGCCCTTCGGCTCGGCGTACGCTGGCAGGAGCTCGACCAGCATGCGCCCGAGCCCGATGGCTTGCTCGCACAGCTCGTGGCGCACGAGCCGCTCGCCGAAGCTCGCGGCATAGCCTTCGTTGAACACGAGATACAGCACCACCATCACCGCGTCGAGCCGCTCGGCCAGCGCGGCGTCGGGCGGCACTTCATAGGGGATGCCCGCGGCGCGGATCTTGGCCTTGGCGCGCACGAGCCGTTGCGCCATGGTCGGCACGGGCACCAGGAATGCGCGCGCGATCTCCTCGGTCGAAAGACCCACGAGCGTGCGCAGGGTGAGGGCCACTTGCGCCTCGGTCGCCAGCGCCGGATGGCAGCACGTGAAGATCAGGCAGAGCCTGTCCTCGGGCACGGGCGCCTCCTCCTCGGCCGACAGCTCGAGGTGATGCGTGATCTCGTCCTGTTTCTGCGCCAGGCGCGCGCGCCGGCGCAGCCCGTCGATCGCCTTGTGCCGCGCGGTGGAAACGAGCCAGGCGACCGGATTCGTCGGCGCGCCGGCCCCAGGCCACTGCTCGATTGCCGTCGCGAACGCTTCCTGGAGCGTCCTCGGCCACGTCAAAGTCGCCGAGCAGGCGGATGAGCGTGGCCAGGATCCGCCCGTGCTCCGCGCGAAAGATCTCCTCGAGACGCATGACCGCCTGGTGGGAAAGCTACTCCACCGTGCGGCCGCGTGCACGCGACCGGTTACTGCGGCGGACCCGCCCTGATGGGCCGCACCTCGATCGAGTGGCCCCCTCGCAGCAACGGGTTGCGGGCGGCGACCGAGAGCGCCTCGTCGAGGTTCTTAGCCTCGATGATGCTGTAGCCGCCCAGCTGCTCCTTGGTCTCGGCGAACGGGCCGTCGGTCGTTATCGTCTTGCCGTTCTTCAGCCGCACGGTGGTGGCGGTGCTGGTCAGGTGCAGCGGATCGCCCGCCTGGAAGACGCCGTCCTTCCGCAGGCCCTCGCTGAACTCGACCGCCTGATGATAGATCGCCTCCCTTTCCTCCCGAGATAACTCGCCCCACAGCTTCTCGTCCCTGTACATGAGGAGCATGTAGCGCATGTCTGGTGTCCTTTTCCGCGGCCGGCCCCTAGCCGCCTGCCATGGCTCCCACGACCAGAAACGGCTCGATCCCCGTCGCGACCGCGTCGGGCAGCGGGGCGTCGGGCAGCTCGTGGGACAGATCCTCCTCGCAGGCGAAGAACCTCACGAACGGACGGCGCTCTTGCGTGAGCTGGTCGCGGATCGTCCCGCGCAGCATGGGATAGCAGGCCTCGAGCGCGTCGAGGACCGAGCGCTGTGTGGCTTGACCCTCAACGTCGAGCTTCAGCTCGCCGTCGACGTGCGCCAGCGTCCGCAGATGCGCCGGGAGCACGACCCGGATCATGGCAGCGTCTGGACCTCGACGGACACCACGGACGGAAGGTCGCGGACGACGGGCGCCCAGCTGTCCCCGGCGTCGGCCGATGCGTACACCTGCCCGCCGGTGGTGCCGAAGTACACGCCGCACGGATCCAGCGAGTCGACGGCCATCGCGTCGCGCAACACGTTGACGTAGCAGTGGCTCTGCGGCAGACCTTTCGTGAGCGCCTCCCACTCGTTCCCGCCCGTCCGGCTGCGGTACACGCGCAGCTTTCCCTCGGGCAGGTAGTGTTCCGAGTCGCTCTTGATCGGCACGACGTAGATGGTCTCCGGCTCGTGCGCGTGAACGTCGATCGGAAATCCAAAATCGGTCGGAAGGTTTCCGCTGACCTCGCGCCACGACTCGCCGGCGTCGTCGCTGCGCATGACGTCCCAGTGCTTCTGCATGAACAGCACGCTCGGGCGCGAGCGGTGCATGGCGATGCGGTGAACGCAGTGGCCGACCTCGGCCGTCGGGTCGGGGATCTGCTCGGACCTCAGGCCGCGGTTCATCGGTCGCCACGTCTGGCCGTCGTCGTCGCTCCGGAATACGCCCGCCGCCGAGATGGCGATGAAGATCCGTCCGGGATGGCTCGGATCCAGGAGGATCGTGTGCAGGCACATCCCCCCAGCCCCCGGCTGCCAGAGCGACGCTGACTCGTGCTTGCGCAGTCCGGGCAGCTCTTGCCACGTCTGCCCGCCGTCGATCGAGCGGAACAAGGCGGCGTCTTGAATCCCGGCGTAGACCGTGTCCGGATCGGTCAGCGAGGGCTCGAGATGCCAGGCTCGCGCGAACTCCCAGGGCCGCGGCGTGCCGTCGTACCACAGGTGAGTGCCGATATCGCCGTCGTACGCGAACTTGTTGCCCACCGCCTCCCACGTCTTGCCACCGTCGCTCGAGCGCTGGATCACCTGCCCGAACCAGCTGGAGGACTGCGACGCATAGAGCCGATTCGGATCGGCTGGAGATGCCTTGAGGTGGTAGATCTCCCAGCCCCCGAAGTGCGGGCCAGTGACGTCCCACTGTTTGCGCCTTCCGTCCGACGTCAGGACGAACGCGCCCTTGCGCGTGCCAACCAGTACCCGTACTCCGCTCATCCCCCTACTCCTTTCAGAGCTTCGTGCCGGTCCCGCCCCGCGCTGCGGTCGCGCTGCACGCAGGACCCATGGACTTCACCTCTCGCCGTATAGTCGACCGGGCCGGCCGGAAATCGACATGCCCCGCGAAAAAGCAGATCCTCGGCTACCAGTCTACATGGAGGTCAACCCGGCTTTAACTCCGCTACCCATCTTTCCACTCAGTGGGCCGCGCTCGGCGCGGGCAGCGCGGCCGGAAGCGAGCGGGGCGGGCGGAACGTGAATACGATGGCGACGGCCCCGAGGCCGATCCCGCAGGAGGCGATGAAGAGCCATGCGTAGCTGCCGGACGTGTCGTACAGCAATCCGCCGGCCAGCGGCCCGAGCGCCATGCCCAGCGTCGACGCGAAGCCGACTGCGCCGAAGGTGGTCCCCATGATCCGCGCGCCGAAGTACTCGCGCACGAGGATCGCGTACAGGGGCATCACGCCGCCGTACGCGAACCCGAACATCAACGCCACCGCGTAGAAGTGCGCGAGCTCGCGGGTGACGAGGTAGAGGCTGATGGCCACCGCCTGGAGGGCGAGCCCCGTAACCAGCACGCGCTTGGCGCCGACGCGGTCGGCCACGAGCCCGCACATGATCTTGCCGCTCAGCGAGGCCAGTCCGGCCGCGCTCAGCACCGTGGCCGCCGCCATGGCCGATACCCCGTGGTCGATCGCATGGGTGACCATGTGGAAGATCGGTCCCGAGTGCGCCGCGCAACATGCGAAGTAGGTGAAGGCGATGGCGGCGAACTGCGGCGTGCGCAGCGCCTGCGCCGCCGTAAGCTCGCGGCCGGCGGCGTCGACCATCGCCTCCCGAAGCCCTCCGGGCGCCGGTGCCGGCGGCTCGCGCACGAGCAGCGCGGCGGGAATGATGACGAGCCACGCGAGATCGCCGATCACGAGCATGGCGGTGCGCCAGTCGTGGTTGGTGATGATCCAGCGCGCGAGCGGCGCCGTCGTCGTCGAGCCGAGCCCGAGCCCCGCCGAGACGAGCGCGACCGCGAGACTGCGATGCCGCGTGAACCAGCGGGTGGTCGTCGCGGTCAGCGGCGCGTACAAGCTGCCCGCCGCGAAGCCAACGATCACGCCAAAGTAGATCTGGAACTGGCCGATGGTCGGCGCTTTGCTCGCCATCACCGTGCCGAGGCCGAGCAGGGCACCGCCAATGAGCACGACGGCGCGCGTGCCGATCCGGTCCGAGAGCGCGCCCCAGAAGAACGATCCGATGCCCATGCAGAGGAAGTTGAGAAGCGCGGCCGTCGAGATACTCGTGCGGGACCAGCCCATCGCTTCGGACATGGGCTGGAGGAAGACCCCGAGCGAGAACATCGCCCCGAATCCCACGCAGGTCACGACCATCGCCGCGTCGACGATGATCCAGCCGTAGAAGAGCTTCATCGGTTCAGGCCGCACCTGAAGACTGAAACAGCTGCACCAGGTTCCCCTCGGGGTCCTTGAGCGTCGCGATTGTCAGATTCCCGTAGTCGGTGGGATCCTCGACGAACTCGACCCCGGCGTCCTTCAAGCGCTTCCAGTCCGCGGTGATGTCGTTGGTCGTGAGGCCGACCATATGCCGCGCGGGATCGGCGTTGCGTCCGCGCACCTGGCTGTGCGTCCCCAGCCCGAGCTCGCCGAGCACGACGAACCCGGGTGTCTGGACGCTCACCCCGAGCCCCAGGACGTCCCGGTAGAACGGCAGCAGGTTGTTGAGGTTTTCGCTCCAGATCGACGCCCCGGCCAGCCCGGTGATCATAGGCCTCGACTCCTTTCTCTCGTGAATAGTCGAACGCGCCGGCTCGAGATCGACTTCCCCGGCGTTATTGCTTGGCCGCTGCCTCCACCACCGACTTCATTCGCGCCAGCCCCTCCTCGAATTGGCCGCCGACCATTCTGTCCATGTTCATGAAAAGATGGACTGCCTTGGCTGTGAAGTTCTTCTTGCCGGCCAGGCTCCACGTCACGGCGGTTTGATTGCCCTCCGGCTTGAAGGTGAACTCGGCGGTGTTCGTGGCGGCGAAGGGCCTCACGAATTCCAGTTGGATTCTGATCAGGTCGCTCGGACGGCTCTCCGTGATCGTCGAGCGTCCTTCGCCCACCTGGCTGTTGCCGGCCCACGTGTAGATTGCGCCGGTTCCGGCCGCCGCGCCCTCGTAGATTCCCTTCATCGCCGGATCGAGTTTCTCGTACGGCGACCATGCCTGCCACTTGCGGAAATCGTTCACCTGCGCAAATACCATCGGCACCGGGGCGGAGATGGTGGCCGTCCGCGCGATGCGGAAGTCGGAGGGCTGCATGGCAACAACGCCGCCAATGACGATGACCACCGCTGCGAGAGCTATGAGGATCTTCTTGAGCATGGGGTTCTCCTTTCGCAGGTATCGTGCGGCCTTCCCGTGCTTAGTTGGCCGGGCGAAACACTGACGGCTGAGACGACCCGCGATACGGCGCCAGCCGCCAGCGGCCGTAGGCGACGAACGCCGAGAGGAGCCCCACCACCAGCGGGATCAGCGCCGGCGCGACATCACCGCCCGCCAGCGTGAGCGCCGTCGCACCGATCATGATGATCACCAGCCCGACGGCGGCCAGCGGTGTCAGGACCGGCCGAATGCGCAGGAGGCCGGGGAGGATCAGCCCGATCGCGCCGAGCACCTCGGCCACGCCGAGGAATCTCAGGAAGAGACCCGGCAGCGGCGTCTGCTTCGACATCTCGTTCAGCACTTCGAGCGAAAGGACCAGCTTCGTTCCACCGGCGAACAGAAAGAGGGCCGCGAGCAGCCCCTGAACGATCCACAGGGCCGTGTTCATGATCGGTCTCCTCGCCCTCAGGCCCTCGCCAGGTATCCGGCGAGCCGATCCAGGGATTCGGTCCAGCCCGCCTGACACTGATCGCGTTCCGAGGCGGGCGCGGATCCGACGGCGTGATGCAGGGTGAACTTCGTCTTGCCGTCATGTTCGGCGAACGTCACCGTCACCAGCGCTTCTGCCGGCCACTCCGGGCTCATACCGTAGTGCGTCGGCTGGACCAGGTTGCCTTCCTCATCCGAGAAGAAATCGGTGCAGACGATCCGCTCCGGCTCGACGATTTCGCGATAGACGCCTTTTGACCAGAAGTCCTGGCCCTCGGGCGATCGCATGCAGTTGTGAAAGACGCCGCCCGGGCGCGGATCGATCTTGCTGACAGGCGTGGTGAAGCCGTTCGGCCCCCACCAGCGCATCACGCGCTCGGGCTCCGTCCACGCCTTGAACACGAGGTCACGCGGTGCGTCGAAGACGCGCGTGATGACGATCTCCCGGTCTGCGGACCTGGCCGATGTTGTGGTCCCGCTATTTGTCGCGCCCATGCTCCGTCTCCTCTCAGTGACCCCTCGTTCACGATTGAGCGGCGTATCGAGTTCGGTATCACCGCTGGTCTTGGCGACACTATGTCGGCGGGCCCTCCCTCACCGGCCGGATCGCGCCGGTCTCATGGGCTCCACCTCTCGCGATGTAGTCGAACGGGCAGGCTCGACATCGACGTACCCGAAAAAAAGTCGACCCCTGACCGCGACGAGGCGGGGCGATTTGCGCCGCCTGGGCCTCGCTGGAAATTATCTCTCGCGGCGCAATGCCGAGCCGGTCCTTGACCCCCTCGTTGCGTTGGCGCTACGGTTGCCGCAAGATTCGGGCCTAGCGGTTCGCGGGAGGCGCGAAGATGAGGACGCGTCAGGGAAGCCGCGCAAGAGGCGATAGGCCGCGGCGCGACCACCACGATTGGGCCTTGGAGTCGTACGTGGACGAGTGGGTGAGGCGGCAGCAGGCTGAGGACCCGAGCCGAGCCGAGCGCTTCCAGTTGATCTGCGACCTCTTCCCATTCCCCAACGACGCAACCGTCACCATCCTGGATGTCGGTGCGGGCTACGGGCCCGTGAGCATGTTCATCCTCGACCGGTATCCTCAGGCGACGTGCATTGCGCAGGATGGCTCCGAGCCGATGCTGAATCGCGCTCGACACCTCGTCGCGAAGTACGGGGAGCGCTTCAAACTGCATCAGTCCGACCTCTTCGAGGTGAGTTGGCTGCCCCGGCAGTTCGGCCCGTTCGACGCCGCCGTTTCGTCCAGCTGCTTGCACAACCTGCGCGACTTGAAGCGCATCCGCGAGATCTACGGCGAGATCTGCGCGCATTTGAAGCCGGGCGGCGCCTTCCTGAACGCGGATTTGATCAACGCCCCGACCGCCGCGCTGCGCCAACGGTACGACGGCGTGGCAGCCGCGCGACGCCACCGCGAAGGCGCCTCGGCCGAGGATCTCGCGGCGCTGGTGCGGCACGGGAGACAATCTCCGGCGACTGCGACCCGGGAGCCCTTTCCGGCAACCCTGGACCAACATTTAGCGGCGTTGAAGGCGGCCGGGTTCAAGAACGTCGACTGCTTCTGGAAAGAACTACGACGGGCCGTCTTCGGCGGGTACGCATAGCTGAAGGAGAGGCAGCGATGAGCCTTGGAAAACCCGAGTACGTGTCGGACCTCGTCGTCTACCTGCTGAATCGGCTCGGCGTCGAGTACGTCACCCTGAATCCAGGCGCGACCACCCGCGGGATGCATGAATCCCTGGTGACCTACGGTGGAAATGTCGCGCCCGAGGTCATCACCTGCAGCCACGAAGAGGTGGCAGTCGCCATGGTTGAAGGCTATTACCTGGCGACCGGGAGGCCTCAGGCCACGCTGGTTCACA
Organism: Candidatus Rokuibacteriota bacterium; assembly: GCA_023249095.1. Lineage (GTDB taxonomy): Bacteria > Methylomirabilota > Methylomirabilia > Rokubacteriales > CSP1-6 > AR31. The sequence goes on from JAHFDK010000078.1 coordinate 8,485, forward strand.
ACATCGTCGGCCTGCAACACGCGAGCAAGGCGATCTACGAAGCCTGGCTCAACAACGCTCCGATGATCATCATCGGAGGCACCGGACCGCTGGACTCGACGCACCGGCGGCCGTGGATCGATTGGATCCACACTGCGCAAGTCCAGGCGCAGATCGTCAGAGACTACGTGAAGTGGGACGACCAGCCCCAAGGGGCGCTCAGCGTCGCCGAGTCTATTCTCCGCGCCTACCAGATCGCGATGACCGAGCCCCGGGGCCCGGTCTACCTTTGCCTCGACGTCGAGCTGCAGGAGAGCCGGCTTCCTGACGGCTTTGCCATTCCCGATCTGAGCCGCTACCGCCCCCCCGCCCCTCCCTCGGGCAACCCCGAGGCGATTGCCGACGCAGCGAAGGCGCTTCGGGAGGCGCGCTGGCCGGTTCTGCTGGTCGAGGGATTAGGACGGGCGCCGGGCGGACCGGAAGACCTGCAGTCGCTGAGTGAGCTTCTCGGGATTCCAGTGATCGAGCAGGGCTCCTCCTTCAATCTCTCGAATCTTCACCCTCTGAACGTCAGCGGAGCCAGCGTCGAGGTGCTGAAGGAAGCGGACCTGGTCCTGACCGTGGGCGTCAAGGACATCGAAGCTGCGCTGACGCGGCCAGAGCCGGAAGCCGGTATCGTTCCAGCGGGCCTGCCAAGGGTGCCCTCCGGGTACAGTCGGCGTCATCAGAGCGTCATCAGGGAGGGGACCAAGCTCGTTCGTGTCGGCCTGCAGGAGTATGGAATCAAGAGTTGGACCAGCAGCCACGGTCGGCTCGTGCCCGCGGATATCACCATTCTCGGGAGCGGGCCACAGGTTCTACGGGAGATCGGTCGTCTGTGCGAGAGCGCAATGGACGGCGATCTGCGACGGCGGATCGCCGAGAGGGCCACGAGGGCCCGCGAGATCCACGCCGCAATCGCCACCCGCGTCCAGAAGGACCTGAAGGAGCGCTGGTGGGCGCAGAAGCCCATCTCTACCGCCCGGCTGGCTGCCGAGATCTGGGAGACGATTCGCGCTCAGGACTGGGTTCTGGTGCACGGGTCGTTGAGCGGCTGGGAGCGACGGCTCTGGGAGGTGACGGACGGGTCGCGATACATCGCCGGCGGCGGTGGAACCGGGACCGGGATGGGCGTGGCGATGGGAGTCGCGCTGGCGTTCAGGGGAACGGGCAAGGTCTGCGTCAGCATCCAGAACGACGGTGACCTTCTGTACACCCCGGGGTCTCTCTGGACCGCCGCGCATCACGCCATTCCCATGTTGATGGTCATGTTCAACAACAGGTCCTACTATCAGGACGTCGGACACCAGCTCGCGGTCACCAAGATGAGACAGCGCTCCCTGGACAACGTTGGAGTTGGGGTCAGCCTGGAAGGACCCGCCACCGACTTCGCCACCCTGGCGAAGAGCTTCGGCCTTTACGGCGACGGTCCCATCCTCGACCCTGAGGAGATCCGCCCGGCTCTGGAGAGAGGCCTGAAGGTCGTGAAGGAGGGAAAGCTGGCCCTCATCGACACGGTGACGCAGCCGCGGTGAGGAGACGACCCGATGAACCGACGCGCAGGACAGATCGTGGTCGGTGTGGTCGCCCTGATGCTGGCTGCCTGCGCGACGGCGCAGCCGGGTGGGCTCGGGCTCGACCGCTTCGCCATGCTGGAGCCGGGCATCCTCTCGGGCACGCCGGCGGGCTCGGGGCCGTTCCCGGTCGTCATCCTGCTGCACGGCTGTGGTGGTCGGAGCGCTGAGGGGCCGTTGAATCGGGAGAACGCCTATCGAGAGGCCCTGGTGGCGAACGGGCTCGCGTGGCTGTCGGTACGGTCGTTCCCGCTCGAGGGCCGTCCGTTCACGAGCGTCTGTGGGCGCCCTCCCGGCACGATCGATACGGATGAACGTGTGGAAGACCTGGCCGCGGTCATTCAGCATCTGAGCCGCTATCCGCCGCTCGACGGCCAGCGCATCGGCGTCCTCGGGTTCTCGATGGGCGCGAGCACCGCGATCAAGGCCGCGATGCGTCTGGATCCAGCTCGAGCGCCCGGGCTTCGCAGTGCCGTGGCCCTCTATGGTGGCTGTCGCGACATGCAGGCCCGCGACGGCCTCCCGGGCCGGCGGCGCCTCTTGATGATGGTCGGCCTCCAGGATACGTGGACGCTGGCTGCTCCCTGCATCGCGTTGGCCAATGCGCTCAAGGAAGGCGGCCATGCTGCCGACGTCGTCGTGCATCCTGAGGCCACGCATCAATGGGATAATCCGGCCTCCATGGGAGGCCGCCAGATCTCGATGGGACCGGGGCGAGGGATGACGTTCGTTCGCTACGATCCCGACACCGCCCGTGATTCCGTCACTCGCGCCGTCGCTCACTTTCGAGCCACGCTGTGAGCAAGGTTCTCGTGCTCGCGCTCCTGCTCCTCGCCTGGGCCGCTCCGCTCCACGCGGCACCCGAAGGAAGCGTGACGTGGGGGGCGCACGTGTCCCTAGCCGCCCGCTGGCTCGACCCCGCGGACACGGAAGGGACCATCATCCCGTTCATGGTGCTCTACGCCCTCCACGACGCGCTGGTGAAGCCGATGCCAGCCGGCCTCAGCACGCCGAGCCTGGCCGAGTCGTGGACGATGTCGAAGGACGGCCTCGTCTATGAGTTCGTGCTCCGGAAGGGCGTCAAGTTCCACAACGGCGACGTGGTGACCGGCGAAGACGTCAAGTTCTCCTTCGAGCGCTACCGGGGCGGGGGTGCCAGACAGATCAAGGAGAAGGTCCGCGAAGTGCAGGTCGTGGACCCAGGGCGGGTGCGGTTCCATCTTAAGCAACCCTGGCCCGACTTCCTGACGTACTTCGGCACGACGGCCTCGGGTGTCGGGTGGATCGTCCCCAAAAAATATGTCGAGCAGGTCGGCGACGATGGCTTCAAGAAAGCTCCCGTCGGCGCCGGCCCGTATCGGTTCGTCTCGTTCACGCCGGGGATCGAGCTGGTGGTCGAGGCGTTCGAGGGTTACTGGCGGAAGACGCCGAGCGTCAAGCGGCTTGTGTTCAAGGTCATGCCCGACGACACGACACGCGCCGCCGCCCTCAAGAAGGGCGAGGTGGACGTCATCTTCCAGGTGAACGGGCCGGTCGCCGAGGACCTGCGGCGGACGCCCCATGTGAGGGTCGTCTCGAGGCAGACGGGCAATGGCGTCTTCTGGCTCGACCTGCCCGACCAGTGGGACCCGAAGTCGCCGTGGCACGACAAGCGGGTCCGGCAGGCCGCGAGCCAGGCGCTCGATCGTCAGGCCGTGAATCAGGCCGAGTCGCTCGGCACCTCGCGCCTGACCGGCTCGATCATTCCCCGGTCCTTCGAGTTCGCGCTCCCGATCGATCCTCCACCCTACGACCCAGCCAAGGCCAGGCAGCTCTTGGCCGAGGCCGGCTACCCGAGCGGGTTCGACGCCGGAGACTTTTATCCGTATCCGCCCCTGTACGCCATGGGCGAGGCGCTCGCCGGGTATCTCGGGGCCGTCGGCATCCGCACGCGTATCCGGACGATGGAGCGTGCGGCGTTCCTGACCGCCTGGCGTGACAAGAAGCTCAAGGGCGTGCTCATGGGACTCAACGGGTCCGGCGGGAGCGCGGCGACCCGCCTCGAGGCCTACGTGACCACGACCGGAATCTACGCCTACGGCGTCCTGCCCGAAGTCGAGGACCTGTTCCAGCGCCAGGCCCGCGAAATCGATCGACCAAAGCGTGAGGCCCTATTACATCAGATCCAGCGCATCCTGCACGAGCGCGTCATGCACGTGCCCGTCTACGAGCTGAGCCCGATGGCGGGCATCGGCCCCCGTATCGAGCAGGCCGGGGTCGGTCTGATCCTCGGCTTCCCCTACTCGGCGCCGTACGAGGACGTCACGCTCAAGAAACCATGAAAAAGGAGGAGACGTCATGGCGAGGATCAAGCACATCGCGCTGACCACGAAGAACCCCGACCAGGTCGCGGCGTTTTACAAAGAAGGCCTCGGACTGAAGGAAATCCGCCGCAGCCCGAGCGGCGCGGTGTTCCTGACCGACGGCTACATCAACCTGGCCATCCTGAACTGGAAGACGGAGAAAGACGCCGACGTGGGAGCCAACGGGCCCAATTACAACGGCATCCACCATTTCGGCTTCGAGGTGGAAGACCTCGACGAGGCCAGTCAAAGGCTGGAGGCGGTCCAGGCCAGGCGGCTCACCCAGAAGGACGGTCTCGACGTCGCCATGGCTCCCGGCCGCCACCGCAATTTCGAAATGAAGTGGGCCGGCCCCGATGAGGTGGTCTTCGACATCTCACACACGGGTTGGCAAACTCTTCCCGACAGAGAGTGAAGCGAAGCGAGGCGGCGGGAGGTAAATCATGGCGCTCAGACTGACGATGGGCTTCTCCGACAATCCGCGCGTGCAGGCCCTGAAGGATGGAATCGTGAAGCCGCAGGGCATCGAGCTCGACTGCATCACGCTCGATCCCAGCAACCTATTCCAGCGAAACCTCACCTACGACGAGTTCGACGTCTCGGAGATGTCCATCTCGGAGACGCTCCTGGCCCGGGAAAGAACCGATGGGAAAAAATGGGATTGGTCCGCCCTGCCGGTCTTCCTGAGCCGGGGCCACCACTGGCACGCGCTCTACGTCAACACCGCGTCCGGCATCAAGAGTCTCGCGGACCTCAGAGGCAAGAGGATCGGTGTTCCCGATTACGACATGACCGCCGCCCTGTGGTTTCGGATCACGCTGAAGGATCTCCACGGCATCGAAGCCAAGGACAACGTCTGGTACAACGGGCGCACGAAAGAGCTGAGCCACGGGGGCGCGCTGGGCCTGGACACGGACGGGCCGGTGGGCGTCACCCATCACTGGCTCACCGTGGATCAAACACTGGACGTGATGCTCGATCGGGGCGAGATCGACGCGTGCACGGCCATCCGCCCGGAAGCTCGTGTCACCGCCGGAGACACGACGGTCGTCGACCGCTGGGGCGGGACGCCGATCGACGGTAATCCTCGCCTTAGGAAGTTACTGGACGACAACGGCAAGGGGGTCGTCTACGAGTTCTATCGAAAGACCGGATGCTTCCAGGCCAACCACCACGTGATCGTGCAGAACCGCATTCTCAAAGAGCATCCGTGGGTGGCGCTGGAGCTGTTCAAGGCCTTTCAGCGATCCAAGGAAGTGGCCTACGAGCGCGCCCGGCGATCCCAGTTGGCGTACCTGTTCTTTCCGGGCAAGGACTTTCAGGAGCAGGCGGCGGTCTTCGGAGACGATCCGTATCCCATCGGTCTCCGTGCCATGGGTCAGAATGTCGAACGCGCGATCCGGGGCTCCCTGGAGCAGGGGTTGCTCCGCCGGCCGCTGCAGCTCGAGGACATTTACTACCGGACGACGTTGAACACCTGAGGGGAAACGCCATGGCAGTCATCGACGCGGATACCCACGTCATCGAAACCGACCACACGTGGAACTATCTGGATTCCTCAGAGCAGCAGTTCCGGCCGTTCGTGATCAGTCCCAGGGGAGAGGGTGGGCGAGAATACTGGTACATCGACGGCAAGATCCGAGGCCTGGCGCGCCAGGCCGTGACTGCTCCCGACGTCTCCACACTCGAGGAGAAGCTCGGCCGCAAGATGGCGGCTCCTCAAGAAGCGCGAGAGGGCGAAAACGTGGAGGTCCGCCTGAGACACATGGACCAGCTCGGCGTGGACATCCAGGTGCTCTGGCCCACCGTGTTTCTGGAGCGGGTTGCCGATCGTCCGGAGGCTGAGATCGCGGTCTGCCGGAGCTACAACAGGTGGCTGGCCGACATCTGGCAGCAAGCCAAGGGCCGGCTGCGCTGGGTATGTGTGCTGCCGTTACAGACCATGTCCGAAGCGCTCGATCAGCTGCGCTTCGCGCACGCCAACGGTGCCGTCGCCGTCTTCATGCGCGGCATCGAGAACGAGCATCTGCTCCATGATCCCTGCTTCTTCCCCCTCTACGAAGCCGTGAGCACGCTCCACATGGCCATCGGTGTTCACGCTGGCAATGGCAACCCCTATGTCCGCGAGTTGCTGGCGCAGCGTAACGCGCCCGGCACCTTCTGGGCCTACCGGATGTCCTCGATCGGCGCCTTCCACTCGCTCGTGATGGCGGGCCTGCCCGATCGCTTCCCGCACCTCCGGATGGTCTTCGTCGAGATCGCTTCGCAGTGGGTGCCGTGGACTCTGAAAGACCTCGCGCGTCGCTTGCCCCAGCAGCGGGGGCGTACGCTTCCAGAGAATCCGCTGAAGGCCTATCGCCTCTACGTCGCGTGCCAGTCCGACGACGATCTGCCCTACGTGCTCACGTACACGGGCGAGGACAACATGATGATGGGTACCGACTACGGCCATCACGACCATGCCGCTGATCTCGACGGCTTGCGCAATCTGAAGACCGCCGGCGGGATCAGCGCGCGCGTCTACGACAAGATCGTCGACGCCAACCCCAGGGCCGCCTACGCATTGTAGTTCAGCCTCAGGAGCCAACGATGCTGCGCGCCGTCGATGCCGACACTCACATCTTCGAATCGCCGCAGGTCTGGGACTTCATCGACGAGCAGATGTATGCCCGTCGTCCCATCATCGTCTCCGCACCACGGGACACCGTCTACAAGCGCGGGAGCTTCTGGCTCATCGACGGCAACATCTTTCCCAAGTCCGCCGGCAAGGGGGGATTCCTGCTGGGCACGCCCACGGAGCCGGGTCAGATAGAAACCACGCCCGATGTGCGTGCCCGGGAGCTCCTGGATATCGTCGGGCGACTCGAGGCCATGGATTCAATGGGCGTCGACATTCAGGTGATCTACCCGACCCTCTTCCTTGCATACGTCACCGATGACGCCAGGCTCGAGGTCGCCTTGTGCCGCTCCTACAACCAGTTCATGGCCAAAGTCTGGCAGAGCGGGCAGGGGCGCCTCCGATGGGTGGCCGTGCCGCCTCTCAGGTCCATCGACGCATCCATCGAAGAGATCAATGTCGCCAGGCAGCATGGCGCGGTCGGAGTCTTCTTCAGGGGAATCGAGCGAGACCGCACCCTGGACGATCCCTATTTTTTCCCGGTGTACCAAGAGGCGGCCCGCCTCGATATGCCCATCTGCGTCCACACGGGAGCCGGGTGTCCGGCGTTCACCGCCATCTTCGATGTCACGCGGAGCCACACGTTTCCCCACACGCGTACCCTTCCGCTGATGGCCTTTCGGAATCTCGTCGCCAACAAGGTGCCCGAGCTCTTTCCTGGGCTGCGGTTCGGCTTCATCGAGGCTGGCGCGTCCTGGGTTCCGTACGTGCTCCACGCGCTGCGGAGCGTCTTCGGAGGAGGTCCGGAACAGTGGGGGCCAAGACTGTTCCAGGAGTACCGCCTCTATAGCACGTACGAGGAGTGGGAAGACCTCCCCTACCTCGTGAACTATGTCGGGGAGAACAACCTGGTCGTGGGCTCAGACTGGGGACATCATGGCGGTCGGGCGCGTGGAGGAGACCCGTCAGGGCAGCCGGAGGTCTTCGCCAACATGAGGTCCCGAGAGGATATCGGGAGCACCGTCGTCACGAAGCTGCTCTCGGACAACGCGCGCAAGCTCTACGGCCTGCCTCCGCAGGAGGTCAGCTCCAGAGACGCCGGCTCGCCAGACGCGCGCCCTCCGAGAGCATGCGGAACTTCTCCCACATGATGCTCGGGTGCACGCGCGCCGTCGCGAGTCCCTGGGCGAAACCGCAGTCGACACCGGCGATGACGTTCTCCCGCCCGACGATCCTGGCGTAGCGCAGGATCCGCTCGGCCACCAGCTCCGGGTGCTCGACGCAGTTCGTCGTGTGCGCGATGACGCCCGGGATGATGATCTTCCCGTCCGGGAACTTGATGTCTTCCCAGACGTGATACTCGTGCTCGTGGCGCGGATTCGCCGCTTCGAGGGAGAAGGCTCCCGCCCTGATCTGCAGGATGACCGGCGCGATCTCGCGCAGCGGCGCGTCCGTTGTGTGGGGACCGTGCCAGCTGCCCCAGCACATGTGGTAGCGCACGCGGTCCTCCGGCAGGCCGGCGAGGGCGTGGTTCAGCGCTTCGATGCGCATCGTCGCAAATTTCCGGTACTCCTCGGGTGACGGCGCGGGATCCTTCGAGTCGTACTCGGTCACCATCCGCGGGTCGTCGATCTGGACGATGAAGCCGGCGTCGACGATCGCCTTGTACTCGGTCTTCATCGCGTCGGCGATGGCGTAGAGGAACTCCTCCTCCCTCTTGTAGAAGTGATTGGCGCGCTGCAACTCGATCGTACCGGGCGCGACGGCCGGAATGAACGCCTCCTCGAAGCTCCGGCCCGCCAGCGCCGCCTTGAAGTTGGCGATGTCGGTCTGGACGGCCGCCTGGCCGCGATAGGTGATGGGCCCGGTGCACACCGTGTTGATCATCTGCGACTGAGGCCGTCCGGGCGAGGTCGGGGCGTTTTGCGCGCTGCCCTCGATCTCGCGATAAGCGTCCGCGAACCTCTTTCGGTCTCGGCTCCGGGCGGTGCCGCCGCCGCGCCCGGGCAGGTCGGTGCGCAGCTCGAAGCCGGTGAGGCGGTCCGTGATGTACTGGGAAAAGCCGGTCTTCGAGTACTCGCCGTCGCTGGCGATGTCGATGCCGCACTCGGCCTGCATCCTCACGGCGTCGGCCACGTGTCGGGCCAGGACGGCGCGCTCGCCCTCGCTGAACGGCTTGCCGTCCTCCTTGCGCTGGAGAATCTCGACCATCTCCGGCGGCCGGACGAGACTACCGACGTGGGTCGTGAGGATGCGACGACTGCTGCGCTTCACCGGTCTCTCTCCTCATGCGCGTTCGCGGGGATCGGGCTGGCGCGTGGATTGTCCGGCGGGGGATAGAGACTGTCAAATGAGCCGATATGGTACCGGAGCCGATGCCGACCTGCGGCTGCTATACTTCTCCGGAGTTGATGCGCCACACGGAGGAACCGCGATGACCGAGCACCCCATGATCGTCGTTCACCCCGCGGCCGAGGACGTCGCGCGCCAGCTCGGGTTGGCTCCGCGTCTGCCGTCGCTCCGCGGCGCTCGCCTGGGCCTCATTGACAATTCAAAGCACAACGCCGACGCGTTCCTTCACACGCTCGAAACGATCCTCACTCGGGATTACGGCATCGAGCGCGTCGAGCGCTACCGGAAGGCGAGCCCCAGCATTCCCACCCCTCCCGAGATCCTGGCCCGGCTGGCCGAGTCCTGCGACGCCCTGGTGCACGGCGTCGCCGACTGAGGGTCGTGCGTGACGTGGGGTCTCCACGACAGCGTCGAGATGGAGCAGCAAGGGCGGCCTGCGGTGACGGTGGTGACGGAGGCGTTCGAGGCGGCCGCGGTGGCGCGTGCCGCCGCGCTGGGCCTGCCCGACCACCCGCGAGTGGCGGTGGCGCATCCGCTGGCGAGTCGTCGCGGCGACGAGGTGGCGAAGATGGCGGCCGCGGCCGCGGCAAGTGTGGCCGCGGCGCTCATGAAGCGATGATGGGGGCTCCGGCCACCGGCCGCGCCACGCGGCGGACGATCAGCGGAGACTTCGTCGAGGCCGTTCGGTATCTCGAAAGTGAAGGGTGGACCGACGGGCTGCCGGTGATTCCGCCCACGGAGCCGCTCGTCGCCGAGATGCTGAGCCACACCAAGCGCGCGCCCGATGAAGTTCTCGGCCAGATGGAACCGTTGCGCGGCACGGTTACGGTCGAGAAGATAGCGGCGAACGCGGTGATGGCAGGATGCCTGCCCGAGTACTTTCCGGTCGTGCTGGCCAGCGTCCGCGCCGCGCTCCAGCCGGAGTTCCACGTCGGCTCCACCGCGTGCACGACGGGCGGTTCCGCGCCGGTCATCATCGTGAACGGGCCCATCGCCAGGCGCCTCGGCATCAGCGGCGGCACCGCCTGCTTTGGCGGCAACATCAAACCGAACGCGACCATCGGGCGGGCGCTCCGCCTGGTGATGCGCAACCTCGGCGGCGCCAAGCCCGATGGCATGGAGAAGTCCACGCAAGCGTGGCCCGGGAAGATCGTGGGCTGCTGCTTCGCCGAGAACGAGGCGCGCTCCCCCTGGGAGCCGCTCCATGTCGCGCGGGGCTACGCGCCAGAGACGAGCACCGTCACCGTGGTGGCGGTTCGCGGCATCTATCCGGTGACCGAGGGGACGCAGACCACCGGCCAGGGTGTCGTCGAAACGGTGGTCGCCGCGATGCGCTATCTCGGTACGCCGATCTTCCACCAGATGCGCAACCGCATCCCCGTGGTCGTCGCGCTCTGCCCGGAGCATGCTCAGGAGATTGGGAGCGCCGGGTTCGGGCGGCGTCAACTGTGCGAGTTCCTGTACGCCGAGGTGCGGCTGCCCGTGCGCGAGCTGACCGGACGCGTCTACTACGGAACGCGCGCCTGGCCCGACTGGATCGACGAGTCGGACCCTGAGGCGCTCGTGCCGATCGTCGCCACTCCGGACGACTTCTGGCTCGTGGTCGCCGGCGGCGACGGCCGGCACAGCGCGTGGATGCCGGCCTGGGGCGTCTGCCGGGGCGCCACCGAGGTGATCGAGGAGAGCTGAGCGCCTATCGCGGCCCGTTTCCTCCTCCGTCGACACCAACCGCCGGATCGGTATAGACGAATCGCCCGTGCCCCGCGTTGCCGCATCGGGACATGAACTTTCTGTCTCTACTGCAGCAGTGTGACTCGGATGTTGCGAAACGCCGTTGTGAAGAAAGAATGCAGAGCACCCCCCCGAACAGCACGAATGAAGGCTTCCGTGGAACGGAACGCCGAACACGAGCTTGAGCTGCTCGATCGTTCCCGCCTCGCGCTCCTTGACCATGGCCGCCGACGAGACCAGCGAGCTGTTCAGGATCAGCAGCAGACCGAAGACGCCCGTGGCGATGAACCAGGAGTCGACGAGCC
>JAHFDK010000078.1:19523-22138 GCA_023249095.1 Candidatus Rokuibacteriota bacterium
AGCTGCTCGATCGTTCCCGCCTCGCGCTCCTTGACCATGGCCGCCGACGAGACCAGCGAGCTGTTCAGGATCAGCAGCAGACCGAAGACGCCCGTGGCGATGAACCAGGAGTCGACGAGCCCCGGGTTGTAGAGGAACACGGGCATCAGATGCACCTGCCCGCGAGGGCTCGTGTCGGGTATGTCAGCCCGCTCGACGCTGGCCTGACCTCCCGCGCGTCGCAGCTCCTGGTTGTAGCTCTGGATCACGCCTTCCGCATAGGCTTGCCCGATTGTCGCGGTATTGGCATTCGTGGCGTTCAACAGAAACTGCACCGTCGTGGGGCTCCCGCGCCGCAGGTCGCGTCCGTAGTGGTACAGGACGACAACGCCCGCGTCCAACTTCGCCCGACTACGTATTACGCGAACAAGAGCCGGGCAACTCGTCCGCAGGTGGTGATGGTCACCCTCCGCGCGTCGACGGCGCCCGCCCCGGCCCGAGCAGGATCAGGGTGGCACTGACCGCCTGAAGTGCCGCGCAAGCCCCGAGCGCCGGCCCGTAGGCGCCGGCCCAATCGCGCACGACGCCGACGAGCGACGGGCCGAAGGCAAACGTGAACTGATTGATCCCGACCACGAGGCCGACGAGCGCGCTGAAGCGCTCGCGCGGCCACTCGGCGGCGAGAATCAGGCCGGGTAACGTGGTCAGATTCCCGACCCCCAGCCCGAAGAGCGCGCAACCCGCGTAGACGCCCGCCACCGACGGCCCGTGCGCCAGCAGAGCCAGGCCGATGAGCTGGATGACGAGCGTCGCGCTCGCGACGAGGCGTCGGTTCAAGCGATCGACCACGAAGCCCGTCACCAGACGGCCGACCAGCGCCGCCGCCGTCGTCGCGCTCACGACCCGCGCGGCACCACCCGCTCCGAGCGCCGGCGTCACGAGCGCGACCAGATGCGTGAGCACGCCGACCTGCGCGGCGAGGCCGAGGGCGAATGGCGCCGACACGCTCCAGAAGCGCCACGTGCGCAGGGCGCTCCTTCGCCAGCGTCGCTCGCCGCCCGTGGACGGTCCGGCGGGTGTGGAACGAGGCGGATCGCCGTCGGGACCGATCCCGAGCGCTTCGGGCCCCCGCCGCATGACGCCTGCGGCGACCGCCAGCAGCACCACGAGGATCACGAGAGCGGCGGTCGCGAGCGCTCGCGTGAAGCCGACCAGGCCGATGAGCAGCATCAGCGCGGGCGTGACGAGCACACCGCCGAGCGTCGCCCCGTTGAACGCGAGGCTGACGACCAGGCCCCGCCTTCGCTGGAACCACGGGGCCAGGATGATGTTGATCGCAGCGCCGCTCATCGCGCCCCAGCCCACGGACATCATGAGGAAGGCCGGATAGAGCTGCCACGGGTGCGTGACGATGCCGAGCGCCGCGACGCCGGCGGCCATGGCGCCGGCGCCACCCGCCACGACCCTGCTCGGCCCGAAGCGCTCGTACAGGTCGCCGATCGTCGCCGTCAGGAGCGCACCGGCGACGTAGTACACGGTGACCGGCGCCGACACGGCGGACGCCGACCATCCGTGCAGCTGCTGGAGCGTCGCGACGTAGACGGTGAGCCCGTAGAAGCCGAGACCGAAGCTGAACAGCGCCATGACGAAGGTGGCGCCTACGACGTTCCAGCCGTAGAAGTATCGCGCATTCATGCCCGGCCTCGACGCTACCGGGCTGTGCCACCCGCTGTCTCGCCGTTTTCGGACGTGATCGCCCGAGGTGCCTGCGGCGCCGGCTCGCGCGTGCTAGGCTCGCGCTATCGTGAGGGCCGGCCCCGCTCTCGACCGGAGCACCTGCGATCGCGCGCGGATCGCCCGCGACCCGCGGTTCGACGGAGCGTTCTTCACGGGTGTGATGACCACCCGTATCTATTGCCGTCCCACTTGCCCGGTGAAGCCCGCCAAGTCGCGAAACGTCGTGTTCTTCCCTACCGCCGCGGCGGCCGAGCGCGCGGGGTTCCGCCCCTGCTTGCGGTGTCGACCCGAGGCGGCGCCGGGGACGCCGGCGTGGCGCGGCGCCGCGGCGACGGTCTCACGCGCGCTGCGACTCATCGAGCGCGGATACCTCGACGACGGCAGGAGGGTCGGGGACCTCGCGGACACGCTCGGTATGACGGCCCGGCACCTGCGCCGATTGTTCGTGCGCCACGCGGGCGCCTCGCCGACCGCCGTCGCGACGACCCGGCGCGTGCAGCGCGCGAAAACCCTGGTCGACGGGACGGCGATGCCGATGTCCGCGATCGCGTTCGCGGCGGGGTTCGCCAGCATCCGACGCTTCAACGCCGCGTTTCGCGCGGTCTACCGGAGGCCGCCGACGGCCGTTCGCCGAGCCAGGCGCGGGCGCGCCGGGCGCCAGAGACTCCCCGCTCCTCGCGGTAGCGAAACGGTAGCTAAGACGAAATCGGGGAGTTCGGACGTGGCCGAACCCCCCGTTTCGTTTGGTGGGCCGTCGGGGACTCGAACCCCGGACCCGCTGATTATTGACATGTGTATAAGTAATAGACATCGGGATGGCGCTCCGATACTGTTCGGGTATGAGACCACAGGGAAGCCCCGAGGAGCTGGAGCGCCGGCGGCGACGCGCGGTCGAGCTC
>JAHFDK010000334.1 GCA_023249095.1 Candidatus Rokuibacteriota bacterium
GTCGCGCTCCTTGGCACCAATGGCGCCGGCAAGACGACCACGCTCCGGGCGATCTCGGGCTTCCTCGGCGCCGACGACGCTCAGATCGTCGACGGTCGCGTCGTGTTCCTGGGTGCGACGGTCACGGGCCGCCCGCCCCACGAGCTGGCGCGCCGCGGGCTCGTCCTGGTGCCCGAGCGCGACAAGGTTTTCGAGACGCTGACGGTCCAGGAGAACTTGCGCGCGCTCGTCCCCGGGCGTCACGGCGACGCCGGCGCCACCCGCGCGCCCGTGACGCTGGACCACGTGTTCAACTACTTTCCCCTGCTCGCCGAGCGCCGCCGCCAGCTCGCGGGCTACCTCTCGGGCGGGGAGCGCCAGATGCTGGCGCTCGCGACGGCGCTGCTGTGCCGGCCGCGGGTGCTGCTGGTCGACGAGCTGTCGCTCGGGCTGGCGCCCCTGGTCATCGAGAGCCTCATGACGCTGGTCGCGCGCCTCCGTGACGAGCTGGGGCTGGCGGTGCTTCTCGTCGAACAGAACGCCGCCGCGGCGCTCGCCGTCGCAAACTACGGCTACGTCATGGAGCACGGCCGCATCGTCTACGACGGGCCCGCCGACCGACTCATCGCCCACGAGGACGTCCGCGAGTTCTATCTCGGCGTGGGTCACCGCGCCGGGCGGAAGCGCTACACCGAGGTCAAGCAGTACCAGAGGCGGCGCCGGTGGTTCTAGCCGTCGACGACCTCACGCTCGAGTTCAGCGGGTTGCGTGCCTTGACGGGGGTCAGCATGTCGGTCGCCGCGGGCGCCCTGGCGGCGCTGGTGGGGCCGAACGGCGCCGGCAAAACGTGTCTCCTCAACTGCGTGGGCGGCTTCTACGCGCCGACCTCGGGGCGGATCGTCTTCGGCGACACCGCGATCCAGGGCCAGCCGTCCCATCGCATCGCCGCGCACGGCATCGCGCGGACGTTCCAGTTCGTCGAGCTGTTCCGTGGGATGACGGTTCTCGACAACATCCTGCTGGGGCGCCATCGCCACATGCGGGCCGGCGTCCTCGCGGGCGCGCTCTTCTGGGGACGGTCGCGTCGCGAGGAGGTGCGCCATCGGCGCCGGGTCGAGGAGATCGTCGAGTTACTCGAGCTCGAATGCTTTCGGAAGGAGCTGGTCGCGAGCCTGCCATTCGGCGTCCAGAAGCTGGTCGCGATCGGCCGGGCGCTCGCCATGGAGCCGACGCTCCTCTTGCTCGACGAGCCTTCGACCAGGATGAACCGTGAGGAAAAAGAGAACCTTGCCCGCTTCCTGCTCCGGATCAAGCACGAGTTGGGCATGACGATGCTCTGGGTCGAGCACGACATGGAGCTGGTCGGCGACCTGGCCGACACCGTGACCGTGCTGGACTTCGGCCAGCGGATCGCCGACGGGCCACCGGCCGTGGTGCTCCGCGATCCGCGCGTGATCGAGGCGTACCTCGGGCGCGCCGGGAGCCGAGAGAAAGGAGTCGGATGATGCTGCTGCCGACGTCGGTCGTGGGAAGTCACGGGCTTCCCGGGTGGGTGTGGCTCGCCCGCGAGGCGATCGAGGCCGGCCGCCTGGGCGCGCTCGACGTGCGCGAGCTGATGGAGGACGCGACCCAGGCGGCGCTCCTCGATCAGGAGCGCGCGGGCGTCGACGTGGTGAGCACGGGCGAGATGATGCGCGTGCGATTCATCATCGGCTTCTACGATCGCATCGCGGGCATCCGGCCGCTCCCGGCGCCGCGCCAGCTCGGCCAGCCCCTCTGGGACACGAACACGCCGTTCGAGGTGACCGAGCCCATCAGCGCGCCCGGGGGCCTTGGCATCGTGGAGGAGTTCAAGCTCGCGCGCGCGCTCACGGCGAAGCCGCTGAAGGCGACGGTGCCCGGGCCGTGCACGCTGCTCGTGCCGCTCAAGCTCGGCGGCGGCTACAAGAGCAAGGACACGCTGCTGGCCGACCTCGTCGGGATCGTGAACGCCGAGTGCCGGGCGCTGGTCGAGGCCGGCGCCGATTTCATCCAGATCGACGAGCCGCACAGCGGGATGTACCCTGGCTCGGCCCCTCGCTTCGATCAGGGCGTGAACCAGGCCGTCGAGGGCATCGAGGCGAAGATCGCCGTCCACGTCTGCTTCGGCAATCTCTATGGGCGGCCGTTCTCGGCCGTGCGTGATTTCCGGAATCTCTATCCCGCGCTGCGCGACCTTCGGGCGTCCCAGATCGTCCTCGAGTTCGCCAACCGCGGCCTGGAGGATCTGCGCTTTTGGAAGGAGTTCCCGACCGACAAGGAGCTCGGCGCGGGCGTGATCGACGTCAAGGCGTTCAAGGCCGAGTCCGCGGCGGAGGTTGCCGAGCGGATTCGCGCGGTCTTGAAGCACGTCGCGCCCGACAAGCTCTGGCTCAATCCCGATTGCGGCTTCTGGGAGACGCCGCGCTGGGTGGTGAAGCAAAAGCTCGCGGCGCTCGTCGGGGGCGCCCGGATCGTCAGGAAGGAGCTCGGTGGGTGAGGCGCACGCTTTCGCTCGTGCTCCTGGTCGCGATGGTCGTGGTCGCCGCGGCCGGCTGCGCCGTGCTGCGACGGGCGGGGACGAATTTCTGGGAGCTGGAGCGCGGCCCATCGGGCCAGGCGCCCGATCCGGTGATGACGCCCGAGCCGGTGGTCCAGGTCTACGCCGCCCGCACAGTGGGCGTGCGCGGGCTCTTCGCGGTCCACACGTGGATCGCCGTGAAACCGCGCGATGCCATGTCCTATACCCGCTACGAGGTGATCGGCTGGGGCGTCGATCGAGGCGCGCCGGCGGTGCGCGTCAACCGGGCCGGCCCGGACAACTACTGGTTCGGAGACCGCCCCGAACGGCTCGTGGATCTGCGGGGCGACGGCGTCGACGCGATCATCGCGCGTGTCGAGTCCGCCGTCGCGTCGTATCCCTATCCGTCCGCCTACCGGATCTGGCCCGGTCCCAATAGCAACACGTTCACGGCCTGGGTCGGCCGGAGCGTGCCCGAGCTGAAGCTCACGCTGCCGCCGACCGCGATCGGCAAGGACTATCGCTGCGACGTCGGCACGACCGCGTCGGGCCGCGGGCTATACCAACCGCCCGCGGAGTGATATGTTCGGGCAATCCCGGACCTGGAGGCGATCATGGACGCTCTGGAGCTCGGTCTCAACGGCAAGGTCGCGATCGTCACGGGCGGCAGCGAGGGGCTCGGCCGCGCCTGTGTGGAGCGGTTCGCGCGCTCCGGCGCGAAGGTCGCCGTGTGTGCCCGGCGAAAGGACGTGCTCGAGCGCGCGACGGACGCTATCCGGCGTGCGACCGGCGGTGACATCCTCGCGATGGCGACCGACGTGACCCATGCCGCCGAGGTGGAAGCCTTCGTTGCCGCGACCGTGGCGCAGTTCGGCGGCGTCGACATCCTCGTGAACAACGCCGGCACTTCTTCCGCCTCCGGCTTCGAGCAGGTGGACGAAGCCACCTGGCAGTACGACTTCGACCTGAAAGTCATGGGCGCGATTCGTCTTTGCCGGCTCGTCATTCCCTCCATGAAGCGCCGGGGCGGCGGGCGCATCATCAACGTGACGACCGTCGGCGGCAAGGCGCCGCTGGCACGCTCGCTGCCCACGAGCGTGACGCGCGCGGCGGGCATCAACCTCACCAAGTCGCTCGCCAACGAGTACGCGACGGACAAGATCCTCGTCAACACGATCTGCCTGGGCCTGGTGAAGAGCGCCCAGCACGAGCGCCGCGCGAAGGGCGACCTCGAGGCGCACTACCGCGAGATCGCGGAGAAGCGCCGGTTGCCGCTCGGGCGGTTCGGCGAGGCGAGCGAGTTCGCCGACCTCGTGGCCTTCCTGGCCTCGGAGCGGGCGGCCTACATCACCGGTACCGCCATCAACTTCGACGGTGGGCTGACGGCAGCGGTGTAAGCAGATCAGGTCGCGGCGTCGTCCCAGGCCCCGCCGGGTGACCTCACGGCCGCTGAGGCCGGTCTCTCGACCAGGGAGGAGCGGATGCTCCAACAGAGCGTGTTCGTCGCTGTCGTGCTGGCGATCGGGTGCGTCCTCGGACTCGGAACGCTGGCTTCCTCCCAGGACAAGAAGCCACCCACGGCGACGCGCGCGGGACTTCACCAGATCCACGCCGCGGCGAGGGCCCTCGAGCAGGCGCAGCGGCATCTCGAGCGAGCGGAGCACCACTTCGGCGGGCATCGCGCCAAAGCGCTCGACCTGGTCAAGCAGGCCGAGGCCGAAGTGAAGGAGGCGGTGGCGTTCGCCAAGGCCAATCCGCCAGAGGGCAGCAAGCCGGCACCGGCGGCCACGCCCGCGACGACCAAGCCATGACGCCGATGCTGGCGCTCCACACCTGGACTCTCGACTCGACGTCGCTGCCGGACGTCCTCCGCATCACGCGGGCGGCGGGTTGGGATGGCATCGAGCTCCGCCGCGTCGATTTCGCCCGCGCCGCCGAAAAGGGCCAGCCCGCCGCGGAGGTTTTGAGACTGGTGAAGGCGAGCGGCCTCCGCGTCGCGTGCGTCGGGGTAGAGATGGGCTGGATATTCGCCGATGACAGCGAGCGCCGGCGGCTGCTGGAGGCCTTCGCCGAATCCTGCCGATGGGCGGCCGAGCTCGAGTGCTCGACGGTGATGAGCGCGTCGGATCGGGGCCGGGGCGATCTGGCCCGCGCCGCGGCGAATGTCCGTGAGGCCGGCGACATCGCGGCCGCCCACCGCGTGAAGCTCGCGATCGAGTTCAACTCGCAGGCCGAGCAGCTCAACAACCTCGACGTCATGCGCGGGGTCGTGACCAGGGCCGCGCACCCGAGCTGTGGGCTTCTGCTCGACACGTATCACCTCGGGCGGAGTGGCGCCACCCTGTCTGCGATCGACGACGTGGCGATCGCCGAGATCGCGTACGTGCAGTACAGCGACGTTCCGCGCACCGGGCTCGAGCCCGGCAAGGCGCTCGACCGGCTGCCGCCCGGCCGGGGAAGCGTCCCCTTCAAGGAAATCTTCGAGCTCCTGGACCGCAAGGGCTATCGCGGGTTCATGAGCTACGAGGCGCCGAACCCGGCGGCGTGGGCGCGTCCGGCCGACGAGGTCGCGCGCGAGGCGCTCGAGGCGACCCGCGCGTGTCTGCCAGCCGCTCGCTGATCCGACAGAAAGGGAGACCATGCGCAAGACCGTGACCGGCACCGGTGGGATGTTGCTGATCCAGACCCTGAAGGACGCGGGGGTCGACTATCTCTTCACGAATCCGGGCTCCGCGGAGACCGGCATCTTCGCGGCGCTCTCGGAGGACAATGACCAGAAGCTCATCGTCGGCAAGCACGAGGGGCTCGTGGCGGCGATGGCCGACGGCTACCACCGGATCAGCGGCAAGGTCGGCGTCGTCATCGCGCACGTGATGGGCGGGTCGTACCAGCTGGCCGGACAGCTCTTCAACGCCCAGATCGCCGGCTCGTCGCTGCTGGTCATCGCCGGAGACTGGGCGTCCGAGCTCCAGGACTTCCGCGGTCTCGCTCCGTTCCCGGGCTTGACCCAGGCCGAATCGATGCGCCCGATCACCAAGGACGCGCGCGCCGCTTATCAGGTGGCGGCGAACCCGGCGGCCATCACCGTGGCGACGACTCGCGCGCTCCGCGAGGCCACCACGCCACCGACCGGCCCCGTCTACCTCTCCATCAGCGCCGAGCTGCTCCTGCGCGAGGGGCTGGAAGCGCAGATCGGGGAAGCCGCGGGGTATCAGATCGAGCGCCCCGGGCCGGCGCGCACGAAGACCGTCGAGGCGATCGCCCGGAAGCTCGGCGAGGCGCAGTGCCCGGTGCTGATCTTCGGTGACGACGTGTGGCGCGAGGGCGCGTCGGCCGACGCCGTGCGTCTGGCCGAGACGCTCGAGGCGCCGGCCTTCAGCAGCCGGCAGATCTTTGCGAACTTTCCCACGCGGCATCCGCTCTACTGCGGCATGTATCCGGTCTCCAAGGAATTCGAGAAGGTCACCGGCCTGAAGCCGGACCTGGTCTTCCTCGTGGGTTGCCAGGGCGTGCACGGCAGCGTCGCCGAGCCGTTCGTCATACAGATCGGGCCCAACCCGGTGCTCATGGGCCGCCACTATCCGCTCGACATCGCCGCGCAGTGCGAGCTGCCCGAGACGCTGCGCAACATCACCGCGGCCCTGACGCGCTTGCATGCGTCCGACAAG
>JAHFDK010000079.1 GCA_023249095.1 Candidatus Rokuibacteriota bacterium
CTCGTGGGCCGACGGGGCGCAGTGGTGGGCGTCGACTCCAGTCGGCTCCTTCTCGACCGGGCGCGTCGGCTCTGCCGTGAGGCGGCGGGCCGCGCCCGCGTCACGCTGCGCGTCGGCGACGGCGCGCGCCTGCCGTTCGCCGCGAGGCGCTTCGACTCCGCGCTCGCCATTACGGTCATCTTGCACGTTGCCGATCCGCTGCGGGTCGTGCGTGAGATGGCTCGCGTGACGCGGTCGGGTGGGCACGTCGGCGTACAGGATCAAGACTTCGGGGTCGTCGCGGTCACGCATCCCGACCGCGAGCTGACGGATCGCATCATGCACGGAGTCGCTGCGCACATCTATCCTGAGCCGCACAGCGGTCGCCGCCTTCCCGGCCTGCTCCGCAGCGCCGGCCTCGAAGGCGTTCGCCTGCAGACGGACGTCTACCAGGACACGACGCTCGAGCCGTGGACCAAGACCTTCCTCGAGCGTCGCGCCGAGCGCGCCGTGAGCTTCGGCATCGTGAACGAGAGGACGGCCGCGCGGTGGCTCGACGGATTCACGGAGATCGTGGCGCAGGGCGCCTTCGTGCTGACGCTGAATTACTACGGCGCGGTCGGGACGAAACCGATATGAGTCGCGTACGCGCTGGCCTGGCGCTCGTCACAGTCCTGGTGGCCGGGCTCGCATCGCTGGGCGCGCAGGAGACGCGCCCCGCTCCGTCGTTCAACGGCGCCGCTGCCTTGCGACACGTCGAGCGGCTCGTGGCCATCGGCCCGCGCCCGGCCGGGTCGCCGGGGGCCGTGCGGGCGCGCCAGTACGTCGTCGACGAGCTCCGGACGGCCGGGATCGCGGCGCGGGTGGAGCCGTTCGACGCCGACACGCCCCACGGACGGCTCCCGATGGCCAACGTCGTCGCCGCGCTGCCGGGCCGCCGTCACGACGTGATCTTGATCGGCGGGCACTACGACACCAAGTGGTTCCGCGAGTTCACGTTCGTGGGTGCGAACGACGGCGGCTCGAGCACCGCGCTCTTGATCGAGCTGGCGCGCGGGCTGCGCGAGCGGCCGCGCGAGTACACGTACTGGATCGTGTGGTTCGACGGCGAGGAGGCTCGCGAGGCGTGGACTGCGGTCGACAGCCTCTACGGATCACGGCGGATGGCGATCGAGCTCGACAAGGCGCGACGCCTGCCGCGCGCCGTGATCGTGGCCGACATGATCGGCGATCGGGATCTCGGCATCCGGCGGGAGGCTTCGTCCAGCGGCTGGCTGACCGATATCATCTGGGCCAGTGCGGCGCGGCTCGGCCACGCCCCCCACTTCCTCCCCGACTCGCTCGCGGTCGAGGATGACCATGCGCCGTTCATGCGCCTGGGGGTGCCCGCGACGCTGCTGATCGACTTCGACTACCCGCCGTGGCACACGCCGGAGGACACGCTCGACAAGGTGTCGGCGCGGAGTCTCCAGATCGTCGGCAGCGTGTTGCTCGACGCGTTGCCCGCGATCGAGAACGCCCTCACACGCTCACGCGGCGGGCGCCCCTGAGCGGGCCGAGGGTATAATCACGCCATGCCGCGCGTGAGAGAGATCGGCGACCCCGGCAACGATCCCGTCCTGCAGGAGACGTTCGCGAAGGAGACCGACACCTTCGGCTTCGTCCTGAACACCACCAAGATCCAGGCGCACACGCCCGGGATCATGCGGGCCGCCAAGCAGCTCGCGGCCGCCGTCGAGCGATCGGGCCTGCTTCCCCCGCAGCTGCTCGCGCTGGTCTACCTGCGCGTCGCGCTGATCAATGGGTGCCCCTTCTGAATCGACATCAATGCATCCCGTGGGATGCAGGCGGGGGCGTCGGAGGCGAAGATCGCCGAGGTCACCGACGCCGCGACCAGCCAACTCTTCGGCGCGAGCGAGAAGACGGCCCTCGAGTACGCGGAGGCGATGACGTTCACCGATCGGAAGGTCACCGACCAGCTGTTCGCGCGCGTGCGCGCGCACTTCACCGAAACCCAGATCGTCGAGCTGACCGCCGCCGTGGCCCTCGAGAACTTCCGCTCGAAGTTCAACGTCGCGCTCGGCATCGAGGCGCAAGGGTTCTGCGCGCTCAAGGCTCACGGATGAGGCGCAAGAGTTCAGCGTGATCCCGCGTTGAGGCTGACCGGGCCTCACCTCCTCCCCGTGGCGATGTGTTTCGGCTCGTTCGCCTGGTCCTTCGTCTTCGTGAGCCAGCCCTTCCACATTCAGCGCATCAGCACGACGGATCCGGCGGCCACTCTCCGCTGGACGGGCTGGATCCTCGGGATCACGTCGCTCGTCACGGTCGTGACCGCGCCGGTCTGGGGCCGGTACGCCACCCGCGGCAACCCGAAGGCCTGCTGTGTGCCGCTCGTCACGATGCGCCACGCCGGGGCGCGGGCGTGAGCACCGCCACTCGGCCGCTCGTCGACATCCGGCTCGACGGGCTCGACACCCGCGGGGGGGCGCCCCCTGGCCTGCGCGGGGTCTCGGTGCACATCCGCTATGGGGAGTTCTTCACGTTCCTCGGGCCGCCGAACTCGGGCAAATCCGACGTCCTGCGCGCGATCGCCGGCTTTCTGCCCATCACGCAAGGGCGCGTCCTCGTCGACGGCGACGACATCTCCACCGTGCCTCCACGCCTCCGCGGCGTCGGGTACGTCTTTCAGGACGGCGCGCTCTGGCCACACCTGCCCGTGCGGGAGCACGTCGCCTACGGTCTCCGCCAGCAGCGCCTGGCGGCCGACGAGATCGAGCGCCGGGTCGCGACCGTGCTCGACCGGCTCGCGCTCGCGGGCGCCGAGACGCTCAAACCCGAAAAGCTGACCCTCGAGCAGCGGCGTCGTCTGGCGCTGGCGCGGGCGCTCGCAGTCGAGCCGCGGGTCCTCCTGCTGGACGAGCCGCTCGCCAACCTCGACCCGACGGCGCGCAAGGCGCTCCGACTCGAGCTGACGAAGCTGCACCGCGACCTGGCGGTGACGACCGTGCACGCGACGCGGAACGCCGCGGACGCGCTGGCGCTCTCCGACCGCCTCGCGGTCATCGACGGCGGTCGCGTACTGCAGGTCGGCGAGCCGGCCGTGCTCTACCACCAACCGCAGAGCCGGGCCGTCGCCGAGGCGCTCGGGCCCGCGAGCTTTCTCCCCGTACATGTGGTCGAGGTCCGCGACCTCGGCGTCGTCGTCGAGACGCAGCGCGGCGACCGCGTGCCCGTCGCCGGCAGCGGGGCCTACCAGCTGGGCGATCGCGGGCTCTTGGTCCTGCGTCCGGAGACGCTCGCCATGACCGAGGCGGCCATGGCGCGGGGGCCGGGCATCCCCGGCCACGTCGCGTTGCGCGTCTTCGAGGGCGCCCGCCACCTGTACGAGATCGAGATCGGCACCAGTGTGCCGCTGCGTGTCGAGCTGCCCGCCGTGGGCGAAACGCGCGTGTTTCGCCTCGGCGACCGCGTGCGCGTCGAAATGTCGAGCGAGACCGTCATCCTGGTCCCCGACGCCTGACGCGGCGATCGCAAACACCGGCGCCAGCGGCATCTAAGTCACCTCGTTGAGCGTCTCCCGTGGCCGGGCGGCGCGTGCGGCGACGACTAGATCGAGTAGGTGTGATCCTGTTCGAGGATCGACACGCGACCACCCTCGATGCGCGCCAGCTCCTCGGAAACTTCCTCATGGAATTGCGGCTTCACGTGGAAAATCCACACCGGGATGTTCGGCGGAAGCTTGTCGATCTCGCGCCGAATGAGCGCGGGCGTCATGTGCTTGGCGACCTGCGCGAGCGGGCCGAGCCGGTTCGGGAACGCGCACTCGAGGATGACCGCGCGGAGACCCCGGAGGCCACAGGCGGTCCGCCAGAGCGCCTGGGTAGGGCCCGTGTCGCCCGAATAGATGACGCCGGTCGAGCCGTCGTGCACGATGAACCCTGCGGTCGGCACCGTGTGGTTGACGGCGACGGGCGTGACCCAGAGATCGCCAACGCGCTGCTCGACGTCTTCGATCAGTGTCCGGTACTTGACGACGGGAACGTCAGGGTGGGGGATCTTGCTGAAGTCGGGCCAGAGCGTGTTGTTGAAGACCCCGGCGCGGAGCGTGGTGATCACGGGATCGATGCTGGCGATCGTCACCGCGGCCCCGACCTCGCAGAACCCGAGCGTCTCGCTAAGGTACGCGAGCCCCGCGATGTGATCCAGGTGGGCGTGCGAGACGATGGCGTGTTCGACCGCGAGCTGCTCGGGCACGGTGAGGGCGCCGCTGACGCTGCCGCCGTCGATCAGGATCTTGTCGTTGACGAGGAAGGCCGACGGCCGCTGCCCGATACCTTCGCTGCCGAAGGCGCCGAGCACGCGAATCTTCATGCTCTCGCGATACTAGCACACACCGTTGTAAGATGACGTGGCGCACATGGGCGACGAGACGTTCGACTACCCGACGATGGCGCGCGCGTTGATCCTGGGCGACAAGGACACCGTCGCCCGCAAGACGCGCGAGGGCCTCGACCTGTCGCTGGACCCGAAGGTGCTCATCTTCAAGGGGCTCATCCCCGGCATGGACGTCGTCGGCGAGAAGTTCCGTCGCAACGAGTACTACGTCCCGCAGGTGCTGCTCTCCGCGCGCGCCATGTACGCTGGGCTCGACCTACTGAAGCCGCTCATCACCGCCTCCGCCCGCGGCGACGACTACCTCGGCATCGTCGTCATCGGCACCGCGCAGGGCGACCTGCACGACATCGGTAAGAATCTCGTCGCGATGATGCTCGAGGGCGCCGGGTTCAAGGTGGTGAACCTCGGCCGCGACGTCGCCCCCGAGGTGTTCGTCAACGCGGTCGGCGAGCACAGCGCCAACATCGTCGGCATCTCGGCGCTGATGACCACCACCATGCCGGCGATGAAGCGCACGATCGACGCCCTGATCAAGGCCGGGCTGCGCGAGCGCGTCAAGGTCATGGTGGGCGGTGCGCCGGTGAGCCAGGCCTTCGCGGACGAGATCGGCGCCGACGGCTACGCCAGGGACTCCACGGCGGCCGTCGTCAGGGCCAAGGCGCTCGTCGGGACCGAGGTCGCCCCGTGAAGGCGCGTGGATGGGAGGTCGTCGAGCGGGTCCGCGACGGCGAGACGCTCGTGTTCGACGGCGGCTACGGGACGATGCTGTTCGCCGCGGGGCTTGCGAACGGCGCCTGCCCCGAGCTCTGGAACGACACCCACGCCGAGGTGGTGCGCGGAATTCACCGGGGGTATTTCGACGCCGGCAGCCAGATCGTCGAGACGAACACGTTCGGCGGCACGCGACTCAAGCTCAACGAGTACAAGATCGGTGACCGCACGCGCGACCTGAACGAGAAGGGCGCCCGGCTGGCGCGGGCCGCGGCGCCGCGGTCCGGGTACATCGCAGGGTCGATCGGGCCGACCAGCCGCCTGCCCCTCGACTACGCGCTCGACGAGGGCGTCACCGACGAGGAGTATGTCGACACGTTCCGGGAGCAGGCGGAGGCGCTGGCCGAGGGCGGCGTCGATCTCTTCGCGGTCGAGACCATGATGTTCCCGCAGGAATGCACGGCCGCCGTCCGCGCCTGCAAGGCCGTGGCCGACCTGCCCGTGATGGCCACCATGTTCTTCCAGTACGAGGAGATCCACGAGCGTGACCGCACGATGTGGGGGGAGAGCCCGGCGGAGGTCGTGAAGAACCTCGTCGCCGCCGGCGCCGACGTGATCGGCATGAACTGCGGCCGCGGTCCGGACCGGGCGATCGTGATCATCAGGGAGATGCGACAGGTCACCGACGCCCCGCTCGTCGCGTATCCGAACGCGGGGCTTCCCATCACGACGGGCGACACCGTGACGTACGAGCTCGGTCCCGAGGAAATGGCGCGCGAGTACCCGGCGCTCCTCGACGTCGGGTGCAACATCGTGGGCGCCTGCTGCGGCTCGAACCCGGAGCACATCCGCCGGATCGCCGAGATCGTGAGCCGACGACGCCCTCCGAAGTGACCGCGCAGCTGTCCACCGCGCCACGAGTCCTCACGGCGCTCCCGCTGGCGATCGACCCCGACGAAGTGCTCCGCTTCCAGGGATACAAGGCCTCCGTCGACACCCCCGGCCCGGAGGTGCTGGCGCTCTTCGAGGACGCGCTCGCCCTTGGGCGGAGCCTCATCACGCCGCGCGCCGTCGTCCGCTGGCTGGCCGTCACGCGGCAGGGCGCCGACACGATCGACGCCGGCGGCGTCACGTTGACGATCCCGGACGTCGGCCGCCTGTGGGGCCCGGTCGAATGGGTGGCGGTCGCCGTCTGCACGATCGGCGACGGGCTCGAGCGACGCGCCGGCGAGCTGTGGGAGGCGCGCGAGCTCCCGCTCGCGGCGATGCTCGACAGCGTGGGATCGGGCGCCGTCGAGAGCCTGGCCGAGCACGTGAACGACCTCTTCTGCCAGGAGGCGATCCCCCTCGGCCTGCCGGTCACGAATCGGATGAGCCCCGGCTACGGGCGCTGGGACGTGGCCCAGCAGAAGCTGCTGTTCCGCGTGTGTCCGGGCGACCCGGTCGGTGTCAGCCTCAACGCGGCCTGCTTCATGACCCCCGTGAAGTCCATTTCCCTGATCGCGGCCGCCGGAGCCCGAGCGAGGGTCGACCACTACTTCAGCCAGTGCGCGCGGTGCTGGATGCCCGACTGCGCGTACCGCCGCCGGCCCGCCCGCCAGACCGTGCACCGGTAGACTGTGCGGCGTCACCCCCGGCCTACCGTCTCGCGGGGCACGATCTGATACGATGCGAAAGATGCGGCGGGATAACATCGTGCTCGTGGGATTCATGGGTGCCGGCAAGTCGGTCTGTGGGCGGCTGCTCGCCCGACGTCTCGGGCGTTGCCTGGTCGAGACCGACGACATGATCGTCGCGCGCGAGGGCCGCTCGATCCCCGAGATCTTCCGCGAGGCGGGGGAGGAGCGATTCCGCCAGCTCGAGGCCGAGGCGCTCGAGACCCTCAAGCTGAAATCCGGCGAGATCATCGCGACCGGCGGCGGACTGCCGTGCCACGAGGGCCGGATGGAGCTCTTGCGCGAGCTGGGAACCGTGGTGTGGCTCGACGGGGACGTGCGCGAGCTGCACGGGCGCGCGAGCCACATCGGAAACCGGCCCATGCTCGCCGGACGGTCGATCGCGGAGATCGACGAGCTGTACCGGGTGCGCCAGCCCTATTATCGGCGGGCGCACATTGCGATCGATACGACGGGGCTCGGCGCCGACCAGGTCGCCGCACGCGTCCTGGCCGCGCTGCGGGAAGCGCATGTCGTACGAGCTTAGCCGTCGCCTGGAAGCGGCGCCCCTCTTGTGCGACGGCGCGATGGGCACGCTGCTCTACGCGCGCGGTGTCTCGCTCGACGCGTGCTTCGACGTCCTCAACCTGAACAACCCGCGGCTGATCCAGTCGATCCACGCCGACTACATCGCCGCCGGCGCCGACTGCATCGAGACGAACACGTTCGGCGCGAACCGGTTCAAGCTCGCCGTGCACGGCCTGGACGGACAGGTCCGCGAGATCAACCGCGGCGGCGCCGCGCTCGCCCGCGACGTGCGCGAGAGCTCGGGCCGCGACATTCTCGTGCTCGGCTCGATCGGCCCGCTCGGGAAGTACCTGGCGCCGCTCGGAACCGTGACCGCCGACGACGCGCGCGTAGCGTTCCGCGAGCAAGCGGAGGCGCTGCTCGAGGGCGGCGTCGACGCATTCGTCGTCGAGACGTTCTCCGACCTCGAGGAGGTCGCGCTCGCGGTGATGGCGATCCGCTCGGTCACCGACGTGCCGATCGTCGCGCAGATGGCGTTCACGGACGACGGCGTCACGTTCACGGGCCGGCCGGCCGCAGAAGTCGCGCGCACCCTCCGCGCGCTCCCCCTCCAGGCGCTCGGGGCGAACTGCTCGGTCGGCTCGAGCACGCTCTACGAGGTGCTCGAGCAGCTGCACGCCGAGGCGGGCGGCCTGCCGCTGGCCATCCAGCCCAACGCGGGGCTGCCGAGCCGGATTGGCGAGCGCCTCATCTATCTTTCGTCGCCGGCCTACATGGCGGAGTACGCGGAGCGCATGGTGGACGCCGGCGCGCGGCTCGTCGGCGGCTGCTGCGGCACGACGCCCCAGCACATCGCAGCAATGCGCGAAGTGCTCGACCGGAAGCGCCCGATCCAGCCCGCGACCCGACGCGCGGCGGTCACGGTCCGCCCGGTGACGGCCAGCGCGTTGCCCGGGCTTTATGTCGCCCGCCCCGCCACCGTGCTCGGACGCAAGCTCGCGGCCGGGGAGTTCGTTGTCACGGTGGAGCTGGATCCGCCGCGCGGCCACACCGCCGAGAAGCTCGTCCAGGGCGCAAAGCTCCTCAGGGAGCGCGGGGTCGACATCGTCGACATCAACGACGGCTCCCTCGGGCGGGTCCGGATGGCGGTGCTGCCGACCGCGCTCCTCGTGCGCGACGCGACCGGACTCGACATCAACATGCACTTCACCTGCCGTGACCGGAACCTCATGGGCATCCAGGGAGACCTGCTCGGCGCCCATGCGCTCGACGTGCGCAACATCCTGGCGATGACCGGTGACCCGCCGCGCGCGGGCGACTACGCGGACGCCACCGCCGTCTTCGACGTGGACGGCGTGGGTCTCATCGAGATCCTCCGCCGGATGAACGAGGGGCACGACGCGACCGGCACCAGCATCGGCGAGCCGACCTCGTTCTGTGTGGGCGCCGCGCTGAACCCGGCGGCCGAGGACGTCGCGCGGGAGATCGACCGCTTCCATCGGAAAGTCGAGGCGGGCGCGCGCTGGGTGCAGACGCAGCCCGTGTACGACCTCGAGCTCCTCGACCGCTTTCTCGACCGCGCCGGCGGCTCGCCCGTCCCGGTGGTGGTCGGGATCCTCCCGCTGCACAGCGCACGGCACGCGGAGTTCCTTCACAACGAGGTGCCGGGCATCACGATTCCCGACGCGGTCCGGCGCCGGCTCCGCGAGGCGGGAGACGGCGCGCTCCGGGTCGGGATCGAGATGGCGCAAGAGCTCGTCCGTTCCGTGCGACCGCGCTACGCGGGCGCCTATCTGATGCCCTCGTTCGGGCGCTTCGAGGTCGTGGCGGAGGTTCTCGATGCGATCCGCTGAGCTCGCGGCGCTCGGCCTCCGGGAGGTGACGGAGGCGATCCGCGCCGGGACCGTGAGCCCCGTCGAGCTGGTGGACGCGTGCCTGGCCAGGATCCGCGCGCTCGATGGCGAGCTCAGGGCGTGGGCCCACGTCGACGGGAGCGAGGCCCTCGCGACGGCGCGCGAGCGTCTGGCGGAGGCCCGCGCGGGAACGCTCCGCGGCCCGCTGCACGGCGTCCCGGTCGGCGTGAAGGACATCTTCGACGTCGCGGGCATGCCGACCACCGGCGGCGCCAAGCCCTTCGCCCACACCCGCCCGGGCGTCGACGCCCCGGCGGTGGCGCGCCTGCGCGCCGCGGGCGCGATCGTCGTCGGCAAGACCGTGACGACCGAGTTCGCGTATCGCGATCCAGCGCCGACGCGGAACCCGTGGAATCAGGGGCACACCCCGGGAGGCTCGTCGGCCGGGTCGGCGGCCGCCCTCGCGGCGCGGATGGTGCCGCTGGCGCTCGGCTCCCAGACGGTCGGCTCGGTGCTGCGGCCGGCCGCCTATTGTGGTGTGGTCGGCTTCAAGGGCACGCACGGGCTGGTGCCGGTCGCCGGCGTCATCCCGCTCGCGTGGTCGCTCGATCACGTTGGCGTGCTCACCCGGAGCGTCGCCGACGCCGCCCTCGCGATGTCCGTGCTCTCGGGAACGGACCTCGATCCGGTGCCCGTGAGTGCGCCGCGCCTCGCGCTCGCGCCCGAGCTGTTGGGCCGCGCCTCGGGCGAGGTCGCGGGCCACGTCGAAGCCACCGCCGACGCGTTTCTCCGCGCCGGCGCGACGGTGTCGAAGGTCGAGCTCCCTGCATCGTTTCGCGGGATCCACGCCGCGGGACTGACCGTGCTGGAGGTCGAGGCCGCCGCCTATCACGCCCCCTGGTTCGGCAAGCACGGCGGCGACTACGGCCCGGAGATGCGGAGCCTCGTCGAAGCCGGGTTGCGCCACGCGGCGACCGCGTACGTCGACGCGAACCGCGCCCGCCTCGCGTTCCGCGACGACGTCATGCCTCTGCTGGCGGCGCACGACGCGCTGCTCTGTCCCACGGCGCCCGCGCCGGCGCCGTCTGGACTCGGGTCCACGGGCGACGGCTCGCTCTGCGCGCCGTGGAGCAACGCCGGCGTTCCGGCGATCTCGCTGCCGAGCGGGATCGCCGCGTCGGGGCTCCCCCACGCGATCCAGCTCGTCCAGGCGGCGAGAGGGTCGGCGCGCCTCCTCGGGGTGGCCGCGTGGTGCGAGCGGGTGCTCGCATTCTCGCAGGCGGCAATTGTCTAGCCCGCCCCCCGCCCGTGCTTGATCTCAAGATCGAGGGTGCGCAGGTCATCGACGGTACCGGGCGCCCGGGCGCCCGAGCAGACGTCGGCATCATGGACGACCGTATCGCGGCGATCGGCGATCTGCACCGCGAACCCGCCGGGAGCAACCTGCACGCGTCGGGCAAGGTCGTGGCACCCGGCTTCATCGACATGCACTCGCACTCGGACTGGCGACTCTGGGAGAACCGCCGCGCCGAGTCGAAGGTGAGACAGGGCGTGACCACCGAGGTGGTCGGCAATTGTGGATTTTCACCCGCGCCGGTCTCGGACGAGTTCCTGGACGACCTGCGCGGATTCGCGCTCCACGTGCCGGCGGGCATGGACTTCCGCTGGCGCTCGGTCGGCGACTACCTCCGGGCGTTCGACGCGAGCGGCACCGCCGTCAACGTGATCCAGCTCATCGGTCACGGCACGCTCCGTGTCGCGGCGATGGGCTTCGCGAGACGCGCGCCGACGCCGGCCGAGCTCGGCCTGATGCAGGCGCTACTCGCCGACGGGATCGAGGACGGCGCCTGGGGACTCTCGACCGGACTCATCTACGCGCCGGGCTCGTACGCCACGACCGAGGAGATCGTCGCGCTCGCCACCGTCGCCGGACGCCATCGCGGCTTCTACGCGAGCCACATCCGCGGGGAAGGGGCGACGCTGCTGGACGCCGTGCGGGAGGCGATCCACGTCGGGCGCGAGGGCGACCTGCCGGTGCAGATCAGCCACGTGAAGGCCGCCGGCCGGCCGAATTGGGGCAAGGTGGCGGACGCGCTCGCGCTCGTCGACGCCGCGCGCGCCGAGGGACTCGACGTCATGGCCGACGTCTACCCGTATACCGCGTCGAGCACAACGCTACGGACGCTCCTGCCGGACTGGGCCCTCGAAGGCGGGATCGACGCCATGCTCACGCGCCTCGCCGACCCGGGCGTCCGCGCGCGCATCCGCCGCGACGTCGAAGCGCCGGCCACCGGCCAGGGTCTGCTTGACCGCATCGGGTGGGAGAACATCATGGTCGCCTCGTGCACCCGTCGCAAGGACGCCGAGGGACAGCGGATCTCCGAGCTCGCGGCCAGCCGCGGTATGGACGCGCTCGACGCCGCGCTGGAGCTGATCATTGCCGAGGGCGGCAAGGGTTCCATGATTCTCTTCCAGCTCGACGAGCGCGACCTGCGGCGGGCCCTCGTGCACCCGGCGGTGATGATCGGCTCCGACGGCTCGGCGCTCGCGCCGTACGGCGAGCTGGCCGCGGGCAAGCCGCACCCCAGGAGTTACGGCACCTTCCCGCGCGTCCTGGGGGAGTACGCGCGCGAGGAGCGCGTGCTGACGCTGCCCCAGGCGGTTCACAAGATGACGGCGCTCCCGGCGCGCCGCCTCGGGCTCAAAGATCGGGGCGTCGTCGCGGTCGGGGCGAAAGCCGACCTCGTGGTGTTCGACGCGCGCCGTGTCGCCGACCGCGCGACGTATCAGGAGCCCCATCAGTACCCGTCGGGCATCGAGCACGTGCTCGTCAACGGATGCTTCGTCATCAAGGGCGGTGAGCACACCGGGAGCCTCCCGGGGCGACTGCTCACACCGGCGTGATGGCATGAAGAGCGGGCGAGCGTTTCACGACCTGGCGACCCTGATCTCCACCGCTCCGTCGGTGACGGAGGGGCTCGCCGGGACCCTGCGCCGGCTGGTGGACCTGACCGGCGCCACGGCCGGTGCGCTCGCGTTCCGGCCGCGGTGTCAGGCGCCCATCGTCGTCACCGCCGGCGCCAGACGCGCACCCGTTGCGCTCCGGCGCTGGCTGACGACGGTCGCCGCAACGCCGGCGCGCGGCGCGCGACTCACGCGCATCGTGCCGCCGGGCGCGTCCCGGAGCCGGACCGCGGCGCTTCTGAGGGTGCCGCTCGGCGCGCCGGGCGGGCGCGTCGGCGAACTGGTTCTGCTCGGTCGAATCGGGGGCCTGACGGCCGCGACGGTGCCGGCGGGCTTCCCGCATGAGCTCGGGACGGCCATCGACCGTCGGTGCGATCGTGAGCGGCTGGCCTTGCGCGCGTCGGTGCTTGACAGGATCACGGGGCTGCTCACGTCGCGCCACACGCTCGACGAGGTGTTCGCCGCGTTCGCCGAGGGCGCGGCCAAGCTCGTGCGGTTCGACGCGATCAACGTGTCGCTGCTCGACGCCGAGCGCGGTGAGTTCGAGGTCATCGACCTGCCGGCGCCGGGATTTCCGGCGCACCCGCCACGCGGGACGTGGATGGCGCTCGAGGGGACGCTGCTCGCCCGCGTCGTGGCCGCCGGCGCCCGGGTGCGGGTCGACGACCTCGAGCGCGACCCGGCGCCCGAGGCGAGCCTGCGCGTGTTTGCCGCGCTCGGCTACCGTGCGGTGGCGCTCGTCCCCCTGACATCCGGCGGCACTGTGTTGGGGGCGGTCACGCTCGCGGCCGCACGTCCCGGAGCCCTCGACGACATGGACCTCGATGTGGTCGCCGAGCTCGCGCGGCCCCTGGCCCTGGGGATCGAGCAGCGGCGCCTCGCCGACGAGAGCGTTCGGGGCGCGCGCGAGACACGCGCGCTCCTCGCGGCGGGCCGGGCGGTCACCGCGAGCCTCGACGTCGGCCGGACGATCCAGGTCCTCCTGGCGGAGGCGCGTGGCGTTCTCGGCGTCGATTCGTGCGGCCTGTTGACGATCGACCCCGCGACGGACGAGCTGGTGATGGCGGCGAGCCTCGACATGCCGCCGGCAACGGTGTCGACGGTCCGATTGCGCCCGGGTGAGGGGGTCACCGGGCTCGCGGTGCAGCAGCGACGTCCGATGCAGAGCCGCGACCTCTGGGCCGACGCCCGCGCGAAATATCCGCACCTCGCACGCACCAGCGGCTTCCGCTCGATGCTCGTGGCGCCGCTCCTCATCGGCGACCAGGCGATCGGCGCGATCAGCGTCTTGCGGCACGACGTCCACGACTTCTCGGCGCACGAGGAGGAACTGCTGGTGGCGCTCGCGGACCAGGCGGCGATCGCGCTGGAGCATGCCCGCCTGTACACCGAGCTGGAGGGCATGGTCGCCGACCGGACCCGCGAGCTCGACACCCAGAAGCGGTTCGTCGAGGTGGTGCTGGAGACGCTGCCGCTCGGGGTGTTCGTGCTCGACGCCGACCTCAACGTGGTGCGGGTCAACCGCGCCGGTGCCCGCGCGTTGGCGTGCGACCCCGCCACCCGCGGTCCATTCGTGCGCTTCTTGCCGGATGACCCGGCACCGCTCGTGCGGGAGTTCCTCCGCGAGGCGTTCCACAGCCAGCGCGTCGGCTCGATCGAGGAAGAGATGATCATCGCCGGCGATTCGAAGATCTTCCGGCTCACCGCGGCGCCCGTCGAGTCGGCGAGCGATCGCGGCACGCACGCGGTCCTCCTGGTGGAGGACGTCACGCTCGCGAAAGGACTCGAGCGGCAGATGCTCCTCACGGAGCGGCTCACGACGGCGGGACGGCTCGCCGCCGGCGTCGCGCACGAGTTGAACAATCCGCTCGCGACGATCGCCGGGTGCGCCGAATCGCTCCAGGGCCGCTTGGGGCACGGCGAGTCCGCCGCGATGGCGGAGGTCGGCGACTTCCGGCACTACCTCGGCCTCATCGAGGAGGAGGCCTATCGCTGCAAGGAGATCACCGGGAGCCTGCTCCAGTTCGTGCGTGACCCGGGGCGCCGGCGCGAGCCGACCGACCTGAACGGGGCCGTGCTGAAGGCCGTCGAGCTTCTGTCGCACCAGTTCCGGTTCGCCGCGAGCCGCGTGGCGACCGACCTCGATCCCATGCTGCCCCCGGTCGCCGCGAACGAGGGCCAGCTGCGCCAGGTGTGCCTCGGGCTCGCGTCGAACGCCCTCGAGGCGATGGCCGGGCGGGGGACCCTGACGATCCGGTCCCGCCTGGTTCGCGGCGAGATCGAGCTCGAGCTCGAGGACGAGGGGCCCGGAATCGCGGAGGAGAACCTCGCGCGTATCTTCGATCCCTTCTTCACCACCAAGCCACCCGGGCAAGGGACGGGGCTCGGGCTCGCGATCGCCCAGGGCATCGTGACCGACCACGGCGGCCGGATCGAGGTCCGCTCGGCGCCCGGCAAGGGCAGCGTGTTCCGCGTGGTGCTGCCGCTGTGACGCGCCCGCTCCGTGTGCTGGTGGCCGACGACGAGCGGAACCTCCGCGAGCTCATCATCCGCGAGCTGGGCCGCCGGGGGCACGACGTCGACGGAGCCGCCGATGGCGTCAACGCGCTCGAGCGCATTCGGGAGACCTCGTACGACGTGGTCGTGCTCGACATGCGGATGCCGCAGAAGCAGGGCATCGACGTCCTGCGCGAGCTCGCATCGCTCCCGGAGGCGCCGCAGGTGATTGTGATGACCGGCTTCCAGGATGTCCCCACCGCGGTGGAGGCCATGAAGCTCGGGGCCTACGACTACCTGACCAAGCCGACGAAGATCGAGGAGCTCGACATCGTGGTGCGGAAGGCGGCCGAGAAGGGGCAGCTTCTCCGCGACAACGTCGCCCTTCGCGCCCATGCCCCCGGCGCGGCGCCCTTCGGCGGCTTCCTGACGCGGAGCGCTCGGATGCAGCAGGAGGTGCTGCGCATCATCGAGCGGGTGGCCCCGACGGACTCGACGGTCCTGATCCTCGGCGAGAGCGGCACCGGCAAGGAGCTCGTGGCGCGCGCCGTCCACGAGCGATCCGCGCGGGCGCCGCGGGCGTTCGTGCCGATCCACTGCGGCGCCCTGCCGCGCGAGGTCTTCGAGTCCGAGCTGTTCGGCCACGAGAAGGGCGCGTTCACCGGGGCGGTCGGCACGAAGCCCGGGCTCGTCGAGCTCGCCGACGGCGGGACGCTGCTGCTCGACGAGATCGGCGAGATGGAGCCGGACAGCCAGGTGAAGCTCCTGCGCGCCATCGAGACCGGGACGTTCTTTCGCGTCGGCGGGACCCGGCCGCGTCGCGTCGATGTACGGCTCGTGGCCTCCACGAACCGCGATCTCGCCGAGGCGATGAAAGCCGGCCAGTTCCGCCAGGACCTCTACTACCGCATCAACACGATCGCCATCCAGATCCCGCCCCTGCGCGAGAGGCGAGAGGACGTGGGGCTCCTCGCCAATCATTTCGTGGAGGCGAACGCCGCGTACGGCGTCAAGCGGCTCGGCGCCGCGGCGCTCGCCGCGCTCGAGGCGTATGCCTGGCCGGGCAACGTCCGTGAGCTCCTCCACGCCGTCGAACGTGCGGTCATCCTGAGCAAGGGCGACGAGATCCAGCCCGCGGATCTTCCCCCCGAAGTGCTGGGCTCCAGCACGCCACCCTCCGCGTCGTCGCCCGGAAGCCTCGAGGCGATGGAGCGCCAGCACATCCTCGCGACCCTGCGCCAGGTCGGCGGCCACCGCGGCAAGGCGGCCGCGCTCCTCGCCGTCGACCCCAAGACGCTCTATCGGAAGATCATCGGCTACGCCATTGCGGCCGAGGAGTTCCGTTGACGCGCCGGGGCGCTCGACCCCTTCGCCAAGTCACTTGTCCAGTTGCGTGTGATCGTGGCCTGTGTACACTGGAGAGCGTTCGCCGTTTAGGCGGACCTCGCCTCCGATGAAGCAGGCCTTCCGCGTTCGCGGGGCGTGCAAGAGAGCGGAAGACAGTCCGAGGGGGTTCAGATGGCATCCAAACTGTACATCGGCGGTCTTGCGTACTCCACGACCAGCGAAGGGCTACGGGAGTTCTTCACCCAGTGCGGCAACGTCCTGTCCGCGACCGTGATCACCGACCGCTTCTCGGGGCAGTCGCGGGGGTTCGGGTTCGTCGAGATGGCCACGGCGGAGGAGGCACAGAACGCGATTTCCCAGTTGAGCGGGCGCGAGCTCGATGGCCGGAGGATCACGGTCGAGATCTCGAACCCGCAGGCGCCCCGCACGGCTGGCGGCGGACGGCCTGGCGGCGGCGGGAGGCCTGGCGGTGGCGGGCGTGGTCCCGGTGGCGGCGGCGGGCGGGACAGCGGCTATGCCCATCGCCCATCCAAGCCTGTGAAGTGGTAGTGCGCAGCTGAAGAGGTAGTCGGGAGGGGGCCAGCCGATACCGGCTGGCCCCTTCGTTGTCTGGCGCCCGGTCAGACGCGCGGCGTCGCCGGCTCGGCGCCGTCGAAGATGCGCTCGTACCGGCCGTACTCCCACGCCGCGTCCATGAACCACTTCACGATCTCTGGCTCGGACCGCGGCGGAATCTCGCACGACGTCGAGAGAATGAAGGCCGAGTGCCGAGCCGCGGTGTCGATGCAGCGCCGGACGTCGGCGACCATCGCTTCCTTGGACGACCGCTCGAACTTCGTCGCGTCGACGTTGCCGATGGCCACGGCCCGCCCCTTCGAGACCTCCATGAACCGCTTGAGCTGGTCCACGTGGAGCGTCGGATCCGCCTGCTGGTCGAGGTCGAAGGACACGGTCGTGAAGCCGCAGCGGATCAGGTCCTCGTAAATCGGATAGGTGGTTCCGCAGATGTGCGTCGTCACGCCGACCTTCTTGGCCTTGAAGTAGTCCACCAGCTCCTTGTGGTAGGGCGCGATGAACTCCCGGTAGTTGTCGGGCGAGATCAGGCTGATGGAGGCCGTGGGCTCGGAGAACGAGAGCCCGATCCCGGTCTTGACGATCGCGTCGCCCCAGAGCGTGCAGAAATCGGTCGAGACCCGCATCAGGTCGTGGATGAACTGCGGATCCTCGAAGGTGTCGAGGAGCATGGTCTCAGGATTCCTCAGCAGCATGGCGATGGTCCAGGGGCCCACCGCCACCGCGCCGATCGCGGCCGGCAGCTTGGCGCGGACCAGCGCCGCGCACTGCTCGAGGAACGCGGGCAGGCGCGCCGTCTTCGCGGGGTCGGGCATGGGAAGTCGCGCCAGCTTCGTCTTGTCGTCGTGGAGCACGTGCTGGTCGATCGACGGAACGACGTAGTCCGAGTACTTCACCCGGCATCCGAATGCTTCGGCCTCTTTCGCGAGATCGTTGTAGGCCAGGACCACATCGGGCTGATATCTCTCGTAGTAGTTCAGCATCGCCGTGATCGCCTTCGGCACGTTCGTGCAGTACTCCTCGATGGACAGACCGTCGAGCGTGCCGGCGAACGAGGCCACGATCGGATAGACCGGAACGCGATCGGTGAACGACCGGCGGTACGCGGCGACGACACGGTCGCGATTCGTGAACTGCGCCCGGCCGTGCTCGACCTCCCAGAGGCGATTGGCCTCCATGTACTTCGGCGGCATCTTGGCCTCGTACTCCATGAATTGGGTGATCGGGTAGCGAATGCCGCCGGCGTGGGTGCCCCGGAGCCCCTCGATGATCTCCTCCATCTGGCCCCAGGGGATCGTGAAGGCCATCTCGTGGTCCTGCGTCTGGCCGAAGATGCGGTCGCCGGAGCACGGCAGGATCACTTGGGGCTGGTCGGTCCGCATCGTCGTCACGATGATCTCCGAGCAATCGATGCGGCCGCCGAAGGAGGAGGTGAGCTTACCCCCGCGCTTCCACAGGGCCGCCTGCGTCAGGCGCATCACCTGGGCGGGGTTCGCGTAGATGCACACCAGGTGGGGCTCG
Organism: Candidatus Rokuibacteriota bacterium; assembly: GCA_023249095.1. Lineage (GTDB taxonomy): Bacteria > Methylomirabilota > Methylomirabilia > Rokubacteriales > CSP1-6 > AR31. The sequence continues at coordinate 18,023 of JAHFDK010000079.1, forward strand.
AACGGCGTGCGGTCGAGCGGCGCGACGAGCAGTGTCGCGTATTCGCCGGGCGCGAACTTGTCGACGGCAGCCTCTGAGCGCTGGCCCGCGGTCTTCGTCTCGGTGTACATGCCTTCGCAGAGCGTCCCCGAGTTGTGCAGGTGCGTGGGCTTCTCGAAGCCGAGCGCCGCGATGCCGAGCGAGCAGATGTGGTCCTCGCGCGTGAGGGCGATCATCCAGCCGTAGCGCCGGGCCATGTCGATCACCTGGCAGTTCATGCTGAGCTTCTTGAAGTCGCGGGCCGGCCGCCGGGCCTTCTCGGGGATCTCCTCGCCGGGCCGGAGCATGCGGATCGCCACCGGGAACGTCTGGGGACGGATGTAGAGCTGGAGTTCGCGATCGGCCGTCTTGACGTCGATCATGAAGGCCTGCCTCCCGCCCGAGCGTACTCCCTCGCGAAACGCTCTACAACAGAGGTAGAATACGCCCGCTCACGGGCGGAATTCACTTATCAACGGGGGTGTCACGATGCAGTCTCCCAGTGCGAGCTACAGCCTGACCGTCCGGCTCGAGATTACGAACCGGCCCGGCATGCTCGGGCGGGTCACCTCGGCCATCGGCAAGGCCGGCGGCGACATCGGCGCGATCGACCTCGTGCAGGTCGGGAAGTCGACGATCACGCGCGACGTCACGTTCAAGGCGCGCGACGAGCAGCACGGCCAGCAGATCGTCGAGAAGATTCGCGGAGTTGCCAGCGTGAAGGTCGTGAACGTCTCGGACCGCACGTTCCTCATGCACCTCGGGGGCAAGATCGAGGTCCGCGGCAAGATGTCTGTCAAGACGCGCGACGATCTCTCCATGGCGTACACCCCCGGGGTGGCGCGCGTGTGCATGGCGATCCATCACGACCCGCAGAAGGCCTACGCGCTGACGATCAAGCAGAACTGCGTGGCGGTGGTGACGGACGGCACCGCGGTGCTGGGACTCGGCGACATCGGTCCGGCCGCGGCGGCGCCGGTCATGGAAGGGAAGGCGCTCATCTTCAAGGAATTCGCGGGCGTCGACGCGTTTCCCCTGTGCCTGGCCACCAAGGATGTCGACGAGATCGTGTCGATCGTCAAGGCGGTCTCCCCGATCTTCGGCGGGATCAACCTCGAGGACATCTCGGCGCCGCGGTGCTTCGACATCGAGTCGCGGCTCCAGCGGGACCTCGAGATCCCGGTGTTCCACGACGACCAGCACGGCACCGCCGTCGTCGTGCTGGCGGCCCTGCTCAACGCGCTGAAGGTCGTGAAGAAACGGCTGGCCGACGTGCGCATCGTGTTCATTGGCGCCGGCGCGTCGGGGATCGCGACGGCGAAGCTCCTGATGCGGGCCGGCGCCAAGCACATCATCGCCTGCGACCGCGCGGGCGCGCTCTACCGCGGGCGCACGGACAACATGAACCCCATGAAGGAATGGTTCGCCAAGCACACCAACGAGAAGCGGCTCCAGGGCTCCGCCGCCGACGCCCTCAAGGGCGCCGACGTGTTCGTCGGGCTGTCGGGGCCCGGGGTGGTCTCGCTCAAGGACATCAAGGCCATGAACCGCGACCCGATCGTCTTCGCCATGGCCAATCCGATTCCGGAGATCCTGCCCGAGGAGGCCGGCCCGTACGTACGGGTCATGGCGACTGGGCGGTCGGACTATCCGAACCAGATCAACAACTCGTGCTGCTTCCCCGGGTTCTTCCGGGGCATGCTCGACGTGCGCGCCCGCCGTGTGAACGACGAGATGAAGCTCGCAGCCGCGCAGGCTCTGTCGGCGATCGTGACCCGCGAGGAGCTCGGCGAGGAATACATCACACCCTCGATGTTCGACAGCCGGGTCGTGCCCGCCGTCGCCGCCGCCGTCTCGGAGGCGGCCATCCGGACCGGCGTCGCCCGGCGCAAGTCGCGCGGCGCGACCGGTGGAGGGGCTTCGCGCTAGACCGTGACGGCCAAGGAGCTGCTCGGCACCTGCTTCGTCCTCTTCGGCGCGCTCCTCGTCTGGCCGCTCCTGAGTATCCCGAACCGACTGGTGCTGATCGCGGGCGTCCCCGCGCTCGTGGTCTACCTCTTCGCCGTGTGGGCGACCATCGTCGGCGTGCTGATGTGGGCCTCCCATCGATCCCGGGGTGAGGACGCCGCGTGACGTGGCAGTCGCAGACACCGATCGTCGGCATCGTCCTCGCGTATCTGTGCTTCCTCTTCATCGTCGCCGCGGTGGCCGAGCGGTACGGGCGCCGCCTCCTGGCCCCACGCTTGAAAACCGCGACCTACGTGCTGGCGATCTCCGTCTACTGCACCGCGTGGACCTTCTACGGGAGCGTCGGGCTCGCCGCCAACCGCGGGCTCGAATTCCTCACGATCTACCTCGGCCCGGCGCTCATCGCGCTCATGTGGCCCACGGTGCTCCGCAAGCTCGTACGCGTCGCCAAGGAGCAGCGGATCACGACGATCTCCGACTTCATCGGCAGCCGCTACGGGAAGTCGGCCTCGCTGGGGACGCTGGTCGCGGCGCTCGTCGTCTTCGGCATGATCCCGTACATCGCGCTGCAGCTCAAGGCAGTGTCGGTGTCGTTCCAGATGATGATCGGCGAGGACTCGCTGCTGTCCGGCTTCGATCCGTCGCTCCTAATCGCGGGGACGCTGGCGCTGTTCGGCATTCTCTTCGGCGCCCGGAACCTGGATTTCACGCGCCAGCAAACCGGCCTGATGACGGCCGTCGCCGTCGAGTCCATCGTCAAGCTGATCGCGTTCCTGCTCGTCGGGGCGTACGTGACCTGGGGGCTCTTTGGCGGGTTCGGCGACATCTTCACGCGCGTCGCGGCCGATCCCCGGTGGGCGGAGCTGCTCACGCTGGGCTCGCCGCCGGCCGCCTCATACGCGCGCTGGACCGCGATGCTGCTGGTCTCGATGATGGCCGTCATGCTGCTGCCGCGGCAGTTTCACGTGCTCGTCGTGCAGAACCCGCGCGAGCGCGACGTCCACACCGCGGCGTGGGCGTTTCCTCTGTACCTGCTCGCGATCAACGTCTTCGTGCTCCCGATCGCCCTCGGGGGGCTGCTCGAGTTCGGGAGCGGCGCCGCCGCCGATAGCTTCATCCTGGCGCTTCCTCTCCGGGCCGAGGCCGGGTTCGTCGCCGTGACCGTGTTCCTGGGCGGCTTCTCCGCCGCGACGGCGATGATCGTCGTCGACTCGCTCGCGCTGTCCAAGATGATCTCGAACGACATCGTGCTGCCGATCATCCTCCGGCGTCGGCGGTTCGAGGAGGTCTACTGGGCGAGTCTCGCGTCGACCCGCCTGGGAATCCTGTTCGTCGTGGGGCTCGGGTTCATCTGGGCGCGGATGGAGGCGGGGCAGCTCCTGCTCGTCGAGATGGGACTCCTCTCGTTCATCGCCGTCACCCAGTGTGCCCCCGCCGTCCTCTTCGGGCTCTACTGGCGGCGCGGGACGCGGAAGGGCGCCTTCGCGGGGATCTCCCTCGGATTCGCGCTGTGGTTCTACACGCTGATCATTCCCGCGCTGGTCAAGGAGGGGATCGTTCCGACCTCACTCCTGGAGGACGGCCTGCTGGGCGTCGGCTGGCTGCGCCCGACGGCGCTCTTCGGGCTGGCGGGCCTCGACACGATCAGTCACGGCGTGTTCTGGTCCCTGTTCGTCAACGTCGGCGCCTATCTGCTGGTGTCGGTCGCCACCGCGCAGGACGCCGACGAGCGCAGCCAGGCCGCCGCGTTCGTGGGCGTGGCCCAGGCGGAGCCGGCGCGCATCCCCGCGATCCTCTCGGTACCCGAGATCGAGCGGCTCCTCCACCTGTACGTTCCGGCCGAAGAGGCCGCGGCGATCCTGAAGGAGCTGCTCGGCGGCAAGACCGCGCGCGAGCTGTCGCTGCCCGACCTGCTCGAGCTGCGCATCCGCTTTGAGCGGATGCTGGCGGCCTCGCTCGGCGCGGCGGCCGCGCGGTACATCGTCGAGGATCGGTTCACGATCTCGAAGGGCGAGGCGCAGCAGCTGGTCGAGTCGTTCCAGACCATGCAGCGCTCGCTGGGGAAGAGCGAGCGGCTCCTGGCGTCCGTCGTCGAGAGTGTCGAG
>JAHFDK010000335.1 GCA_023249095.1 Candidatus Rokuibacteriota bacterium
GGGTCGATGCGACAGCTCTCGATGGCCGGTGTACCTCGATAGCCGACGTACAGGACGCGCCGGTCAGGGCTTAACGCGAAGACCGACGGCGCGCCGGCGGCCGGCGTCTCGCCACTGGGCACGAGCTTGCCGGAGCCGGCGTCGATACCGAAGCTCACGATCTTGTCGTCTTCCTGCAGGCCGACGTACAACACGTCCGGCATGTCGTTCCTCCTGTATCGCTTCGCTGGGTGGTATTGTCGCTGATCTGAGGCCGACGGTCGAGGTGGTGCGCGCTGCAGGCCGTCGCGGGGCTGGGGCCCCGCCGGCCGAGGCGCGCTTATGGACAGAAGGGGAAGCGTGATGCGTATCGTGGATGCTCAGATCCATCTCTGGGGCAGCGGTTTGCCCAGCAACATGGCCCATCGCCAGGTCACCTCGTTCACCACCGAGGAGGCCGTGGGCCTCATGGACGAGGGCGGTGTCGACGCCGCCGTGATCCACCCGCCAGGCTGGGACCCCAACTCGACCGAGATGGCCTTCAAGGCCGTGCGAGACTTTCCCGGCCGCTTCGCCATCCTCGGCGCCTTCCCGCTGAGTTCGCCGGACAAGCGCGCCCTCGTCGAGACGTGGCGGAGCCAGCCGGGCATGCTGGGCCTACGCTATGGATTTCTTCAGGAGCCGATGCGGGACTGGCTGGCTGATGGGACGCTCGATTGGTTGTGGGCCGCCGCCGAGCGGGCCGGCGTGCCGATCGCCATGCTGGCGACGGACTCGCTGCCGGACATCGCGCGGATCGCCGAGCGTCATCCGGGCCTGCGGCTGACCATCGACCACCTAGGCGGTCGGGGGGGCAACACCACCCTGAAGGACGACGCGGCGATGGAGCACATGCCGGCGCTCATCAAGCTGGCACAGCATCCCAACGTCGCCGTCAAGGCGACCGGCGCACCAGGCTATTGCAGTGGACCGTATCCGTTCACCAGCATGCACGCGTACTTACGCCAGATCTACGACGCCTTCGGGCCGGCTCGCATATTCTGGGGAACCGACATCACGAAGATGCCGTGCTCCTGGCGGCAGTGCGTGACGATGTTCACCGAGGAGCTACCCTGGTTGCCAGAGCGTGACAAGCATCTCATCATGGGCCAGGCCGTGTGCGCCTGGTGGGGCTGGAACTAGTCGACGACTATGGAGGGTCGGGCATGACACAGGCACCGCAACTTCGCGCCCTCGGCGGAGCGCTGGGAACCGAGGTCCTCGGGATCGATCTATCGAAGCCACTTGAGGCAGGCACCTTCGCCGGGATCCAGGCGACCTTTGCCGAGCATCCGGTGCTGGTCTTCCGGGATCAGGACCTGGGCGCGCCTGAGCTCGCCGCCTTCGGCCGCCGCTTCGGCGCGCCCCGCCCCCACGCGCTGACCAAGTATCGCCACGTCGATTGTCCGGAAGTTTCCTGGCTGACCAACGTGGAGGAGACGGGCAAGATCGACTGGTACGGCGTCAAGCGCGCCACCGCGTGGCACACCGATTCGACGTTCGAGGACGCTCTGCCGCTGCTGGCCATGTTGCACGCGAAGGAGGTGCCCTCGGAGAAAGGCGGCACCATGTTCGCCGACATGCGCGCTGCTTACGACGCCTTGCCCGAGGCACGGAAACAGTTGCTGTCCGGCCTCACCGGCCTGCACGGCCGCAGCTCTGGGCCCGACGGCGAGCGCCTGTATGGCGACGACAAAGGCGTGACCGACAAGAAGTATCAGGAAGTGCAGTGGCCCGCGGTCACGCGGCATCCGGTGACCGGACGGTCGATCCTGTTCGTCAATCCCATGCACACGCATGGCTTCGTCGGCATGAAGCGGGAAGAGGCGTGGCCGCTGATCGATGAGCTCGCCGCTCACGCCACCCAGGAGCGCTTCGTCTACTACCACCGCTGGCGCGTCGGCGATGTCCTGATCTGGGACGAGCGCGCGACGATGCACCGCGGCGCCGGCGACTACCGGCCGGACGAGCGCCGGATCATGCTGCGCACGATCGTGTATCCGGACTGAGGGCGCAGTTCCCAAGGAGTTCGCGAATGACGAATGGACCGGTTTTGTATCACCGGCACGACAGCATCGTGACACTCACCCTCAACCGGCCCGAGACCCTGAACGCCATGAACGAGGCGATGATGGGCGAGATGGAGCGCATCCTCATCGAGCTCGAGGCCGACACCGCGGTGAGAGCGGTGGTCCTCACCGGTGCTGGACGGGCGTTCTCGTCCGGCGGCGATCAGAAGCGTAGCGGCGAGAGCCCGCCGTCGTTCTTCGAGGGCGATCTCGGTGGAGCGCTCATCGAGCGCCTGAACCGCTGTGTCCTTCGCATGCAGCGGCTCCAGAAACCCATTCTCGGCAGCATCAACGGCGTGGCCGCGGGAGCCGGCTTGAACATCGCGCTGGCCACCGATCTGCGGATCGCGGCTGACTCGGCGCGTTTTGGTGAGGTCTTCGCGCGCGTGGGTCTCGTGCCGGACGGCGGGGGGACCTACTTCCTCCCGCGCCTAGTCGGCACGGCCAAGGCCATGGAGATGATCCTGCTCGCCGACATCATCGACGCGCAGGAGGCTTTGCGGATCGGCCTCGTGAGCCGCGTGGTCCCCCCGGAGCAACTCGAGCACGAGACGCTGAAGCTTGCCGAGCGGCTGGCCCAGGGGCCGACCGTGGCGTACGGGCTGGCCAAGACAGGACTCTACCAGGGACTCGGCATGTCGCTCGAGGACGTCCTGAACATGGAGGCGCGCAACCAGGCGATCGCCGCCCGCGCCCCGGACCGCGCCGAAGGCGTAGCCGCCTTCCGCGAGAAGCGGCCGCCGCGCTTCACGGGGCGTGCAGGGTCCAGTCCTGCCCGATGAGAGCGCTTCATCGACGATCCGCTCCTCATGCGGGCGGTTCCTCACCGAATCGAAGAAGGAGCTGAAGAATGATCACGATTCTGGATCTTAAGGCCGAGTTCGACAAATTGACGCTGCTGCACGGACGCACCCCGCAAATGACCGAGGTCGAGCGAAAGGGGAGTGGGGCCTTCGCCACGTTGGCTCCGTTTCGCGACGGCAATATCTTCAGCGCCAAATTTGCCGGCGACGGAGCGTGGGAACGCCATCCGAACGGCGATGAGCTCGTGCAGATCGTCGACGGTTCGGCGACGCTCCACACCATGACGGAGGGCGGTCCGAAATCCTATGCGGTGAGCGCCGGGATGATCGTCATCGTGCCGCAAGGGACGTGGCACCGCTTCCACTCGCCTGGGGGCGTAAGCTTGATGACCGCGACGCCAAAGCCAACCGAGCATCTGACAGTCGATGTCGAGGATCCGCGAACGCTCACAGCGGCGCAGCGGTCGAACACTATCGAGGAAAAGTGGCGCTGAACCGTCCCAGCGAGGCAGAGAGACACGTCCATCGACCGGAGGATCACATGACTGACAGGCTCATCTCCTGCGACGATCACATGGATCTCAGCCAACTGCCCGCGGATCTGTGGACCACGCGGCTGCCCGCGTCGCTGCTCGACCGCGCGCCGCATGTCGAGGAGCGCGACGGACAGGCGGTCTGGGTATGCGACGGGAAGGTCTGGGGCCGCTGGGACGGCAAGCCGCCGGCGACGGGTTCAGCGCAGCCGATCAAGCCGCTCTATAACGCCTTCGACCGGGCCGGCATCCACGACGCGAGCGCGCGCCGCCCGGCCGTCGCCGAGCTGCGTCTCGCCGACATGGACCGCGACGGCGTCGCGACGCAGGTGATCTTCGGGCCGATCTTCCAGATCTCGACCGACGATCCCGTGCTACGCGCCGCCTGCTATCGCGTCTACAACGACTGGCTGCTCGACTTCTGCAAGGCGGCGCCCGACCGGCTCATCGGCCTGCCGATGCTGCCGGAGACGCCCGAGGGCGCGCTCGCCGAGCTCGAGCGGGTGAGGGCGAAGGGCGGCGTGCGTCAGGTGAATCTCATGATCGCCAACGTCAACCCCAAGCTCGACGACCCGGCCTGGGAGCCGCTCTGGCAGGCGCTCGAGGAGAGCGGCATCATCCTCTCCTGGCACATCACGGTGTTCGTCGGCAAGCCGGGCGATCGCGTCGCCGGCAAGGCGGCGAGCGTCTTCGAGAACACCAAGTTCTTCCTGGCGAACTTCCTCGAGCCCTTCGTCGACCTCTTCGCCTGGGGCATCCTCGAGCGCCACCCGAGATTGCGCATGGTGATGGCCGAGGCCGGCACGGGATGGCTCCCCTGGCTCGTTCAGGAGCTCGACTACCGCCACTGGCGGCTCTGGGAGGCGAAGGAGTTCTGGGCCGACAAGGGCGGCAGCGCCCTCGAAACGAAGCCGAGCGAGCTCTTCAAGCGGCAGATCTACGCGACCTTCCAGGAAGACCACGTGGCGATGTCGCTCATTCCATTCTTCGGTGATGGGCACCTGCTGTGGGCGTCGGACTATCCCCACCCCGACAGCGTCTGGCCCAACTCCCGAGAAGCGATCGAGCGGCAGATGCGGCACCTGTCGCCGGAGATTCGCCGCAAGTTGACTCACGACAATGCAGCTGCGCTCTACGCGCTGGGAGGAGCATAAGCGGATCGGTCGATTGTGGTCATCGTGGCGGAAGCACTCGCCGACCCGTCGAGGTCGTAACAAGGACCGCGAGACTCCGCTCGACCCCCACAATTCTCCTGAGGCTCGTTTGCGTGACTTGACGCGTGAGAGACTCTAAATCCCGGTCATAACCCAACGATCTCTCGTCTAACTGCGCGATTGACGCCGGCCGGGCACCCTGCATCACCGCGCAATGAAATCACGCACTTGAATTCTGCAAGTTCGATCGCATCTCGTTGGAGAATCGAACCCGTCTTTGTCTGGAGGCGGGATAAGCTATCGCCCAGACTTCACCCAGGAATTACCCAGGAAGTTGCTCCCAACGAGAGCCAAAGAGGCCCAAAGGCGACGCCGTGAGAAGCTCTAATTTACGAGGCGTTGTTTGTGGCGCCTTGGCTCCAGTCTTGATTGGAAAGGGCTCATAACCCAAAGGTCGCTGGTTCAAATCCAGCCCCCGCAACCATGGACGACGAGGGTTAGCGGACGCAAGCGCCGCACCCCCTTTCGTTTACCCAGACTTCACCCAGGAATTCGTGCGGGGTCGGCCCACTCTGCTTCGGCCACCCCGACGCGATAGGTGTCGACCTGACAGAATCTTCCCGGTCCTTCCCGAGCGCGCCTGCGTTGGTTCGGGCGACGCCACCTAGGCCGTAGCCCCGTAAGCGACGAGCCACGCGCGCCGAATCCGGCGAAGCATAGCCGGGTACAGGATGCGTCGAAACGGCTCGATCGCGATCAGAGGTGGTGAGGCGTCTCCTTCATCCGTTCGTGCTCGTGGTGAGCGCGATCCTCCTGGCCGGCTACGCGTACATCGCCGCGCGATTGACGTCGACGGCGCCGCTCCGGGTGGCGCTGGCGGCGCCGTTCATCATGGTGTGGATCCTTCCGGTCGTCTACTGGTTCGGCGATCGGGATCGCCGGGGCCGGGTGCACCAGTGGGTGCAGGCGCTGAGCTTCCTCTGCATGGGATGGCTCAGCTTTCTCCTCGTGCTGACGGTGGGACGCGACGTGCTCCTGCTGGCGACGGCCGCGCTGCCGCCGTTGGCGGCTGTGCACACGCTACTCGATGAGGCGGGCGCTGCGTGGGTGCCGGTGGCTGCGCTGGCCGCGGTCTGCGTCGGCGCGCTGGCCGCGCTGCGGGGCCCCTACGTCCGTCGCGTCGAGATTCCCGTGGAGGGGCTGGCGCCGGATCTCGACGGACTCCGGATCGTGCAGATCAGCGATCTGCACGTCGGTCCGACGATGCGGCTCGCATACGTCCAGCGGGTGGTCGACATGACGAAGGAGCTCGCGCCGGATCTCATCGCGCTGACCGGCGACATCGTGGACGGGTCGGTGCCGCGGCTGGCGTCCCACGTCGCGCCGCTCGCGGCGCTGGCGTCCGGGGACCGGGCGTTCTTCGTGCTCGGCAACCACGACTACTACTCGGGGGCGGCGCCGTGGACAGCGCACTTCGAGGCGATGGGATTTCGCGTGCTCCGCAACGCCCACGTCACCATCGCGCGTGGCGCGGCACGCCTCCTGATCGGCGGCGTCATCGATTTCGCCGCGCGAATGTCCGATCCCGA
>JAHFDK010000336.1 GCA_023249095.1 Candidatus Rokuibacteriota bacterium
GCCGTCGCGCTGCGGCCGTCGGGCCGGCTCGCGTACCTCGCGGGAGCTGGTTCTACACCTATCCGATCCTGGGCGCGCTTCTCCTGCCGCTGGCGCGCGTCACCGCGGCGCGCGTCACCGGCCGGCGCTCCGCGCCGCTCGTGGTGCTGATCCTCGTGATCGCCGCCGGCATGCTCGGCGCGAGCATCGCGCGGGTGGGTTTCGCGATTCTTCAGCCCGTGTCCGTCATCCAGGAGGAGGCCGCCAAGGACCCGACCTCGCCGATCGCGGTATCCGATGAGATCGCTCGGAAGAACAGGAGCACGCCGGGCGGCCCCGTCGGCGGAAATTTCGGACGGCTCTTGGCATTCGCACCCGTGGTGCTCCTGGTGGCGCTCGACCCGCGGCGCCGGCCGGTGGCGGCGACGCTCGTCTACGCCGTGGGCCTGTTCGCGGTCTGGGGAGTCACGATTGGCCGAACGCCCGCGTTTCAGCCCATGGTGCCGGGGCCGGGGCCGACCGCCGCCGCGCTGCTGATCACACTCGCAATGGCGCTCGTCGGCGGCGGCGCGGCTCACTGGCTCGCGAACAGCCTGACGCGAGCCGCGCGCGTCCCGGCGCCGCCGGTGAATGCATCGGACGCGCGGTCGGGGAGATAACGCGTGCCTGCCAAACCACGGATCGCCCATCTCGCAGGATCCAACGCTACCATCCAGAACAGTCCGCCGCTGGTCACGAGCAACAAGGCCCGCGAGAAGTACGGCCTGCCGCTAGTGACCGGCTCCGACGGGGCGCCGCTCCGCTTCGACGTGCTCCGCGCACAGCGCCTCGCCGCCCCGGTGACGGTGTACGTCGAGCAGTTCAGCGCGCATCCGCTCGAGCGCGACGCCGCGGAGCTCTATGGTCCGCCCGACGGCTATCTCGACTCCAAAGGGGCGTTCCACAAGGAACGCCGCGGCGCGGATGACACGCCGGTGTACGAGATCACGCTCCGGCCGGAGGACGGCGTCTATCCCTTGCCGTACATGGCGCGGCAGGCAGATGGGCGGGCGTGGGAAGAGGACTGCGCGCGGCCGCTGGCGCCCGAGCAGCAGGCGCGGCAGCCGTTCTATCCCGATGGGGCGCGGCTCTTCGAGGAGATCGATCGGCTCGGGATCGGGGAGAAAGGGATCGGCAACCTGATCTCCGGACGCGCGGAGATCGACTTCTACCGTGTGGTGCCGTCGTCCGGCTATACGAAGGGACTCGCGGCGAAGCTCCGGACCGACGTCGGCGAGGGCGACATCGCCGCCGAGGTGCGCGGGCGCGACTTCTTTCCGTACCGGCCCTATCACCTCGGGCCCGCACCGCCGAGGCCGGCGCTCGCGCGTATCGCCAATGCCGTGCAGCGCGTGCTCGCCACGGGGAAGTACGCGGGGGCGGTCTGGACACAGGGCAGTCCGCGCATCGAGGAGACGGTCTACTGGCTCAATCTCTTGATCGACACCGCGCTGCCGATCTGCGGCAACGCCTCGCAGCGCCCGCACGGGCAGCTCAGCAACGACGGAGACAAGAACATCGTCGATTCCGTCGACTACATCGTCTCGCGCGTATGGGCGGACGCGGGCGGGCGCAATCGCGCGGGGGTCGTGCTCGTGCAGGACCAGCAGGTGTTCGCGGCGCGCGACGTCCAGAAGGCCGACGCGCGGCCGGGCGGCTACGTCGTCACGGGCGGGCACGGCGGCATCCTGGGCGCGGCGGGCTGGGAGGGCCCCGCCGTCCTCAACTACGTGCCCGCGACGCGGCATACCTATCTCTCCGCCGTAAATATCACGCGGCTGCCCGCCGAGGTCGTGGGTCATCTCAAGAGCGGCGAGACGCGCGTGCCCATCAAGGATGGGCGCGGCGACGTGCTCGAGTCGGCGATCCCCAAGGTCACGATCGTGAAAGACGGCAACTACACGGTGGACGACTATGATGACGACGTCTCCCGCGAGGTCGACCTGCTCGCGCAGATCGAGCGTAATCTCGCCGCGCATCCCCTGGCCGGATTCGTGGTGGAAGGCCTGTCGCCCTACGGCCGCCTGACCTCGGCCGTCCGCACGCGCGTCATGCGGCGCGCCGTCTTCTCCGGCATGCCGGTGGTGCTCGTAGGCCGCGGCAACGCCGGGGGGTTCGTACCGCCACCGAATGCCCCGTTCATCGGCGGACGGAACCTGACCGCGACGAAGGCACGGCTGCTCCTCATGGCGTGCCTGATGAAGGTCGGGAGTGTGCCGGCGGCGGCCGATCCGGACCGGCCGACGGCGGGCGAGGGCGAGGCGGCACAGACGAAGATCCGCGAGTACCAGGAGGTGTTCGACACTCACTGAGTGACATCGGGTGGAGCAAACCGCCGCTCCCCCCGATGGCCCCCCATGTCACACTGAGCACTGAGGAGACGGGCATGCGCGCGACGGACGACATCGCGATCGGCGAGCGCCTCGCCCATCGCGCCGTCGAGCTAGCCGAAGCGCTTCTGCGTGAGGCGCGCGCGCAGCAAACCCCGGAGGAGCGCGCCCAGTCCCGAAAGCTCGCCCGCATGATGGCCGATCCGCACGGCAAGGAGCTCACCATCGCGCTGGCCGATCAGGCCTTCCGGAGCCGCCGCGCCGAGCGCATCGCCGACCAGCTCGCCCATCTTCTCGAGCGGTACGGTGTGCCCCAGTACATGGACTGGTGGGACCGGGTAGCGCTCCTTCTCGGCGGGGCCATGGCGCACTATCTCCCGAGCCTTGTCGTTCCCCCCATCGTGAACCGGCTGCGCCACGAAACGCAGAACGTCATCCTGCCCGGCGAGGAGGAAGACCTCGGCCGCTACCTCGAGGAGCGACGCCGCGCGGGCATGCGGCTGAATCTCAACCAGCTCGGCGAGGCGATCCTCGGAGAGGCGGAAGCGGCGCGCCGCCTGGAGGCGTACCTTGCACTGCTCGCGCGCGACGACGTCGAATACATCTCGGTGAAGGTCTCATCGGTCTTCAGCCAGATCGACCTCGTCGCCTTTCGAGCGACGGCCGCGCGCGTGGCCGAGCGTCTGCGCGCGCTCTACCGGGCGGCCGCCCGGCATCGCTACCACCACCCGGACGGCCGGATCACGCCGAAGTTCATCAACCTCGACATGGAGGAGTACCGGGACCTCGACCTCACGGTGACGGCGTTCCGCGAGGTGCTGGACGAGCCGGAATTCCTGCCCCTGAGCGCGGGGGTCGTGCTCCAGGCCTATTTGCCCGACTCGCATCGCGTGCAGCGTGCCGTCACCGACTGGGCGCGCGCGCGCCGGACCCGCGGCGGCGCGCCGATCAAGCTCCGCATCGTCAAGGGCGCGAATCTCGCCATGGAGCGCATCGAGGCGGCCCAGCACGGCTGGCCCCAGGCTCCGTACGAGACCAAGGCCGAGGTGGACGCGAATTACAAGCGCATGCTCGAATACGGCTGTCGGCCCGAGCACGCGGAGGCCGTACACCTGGGGGTCGCCAGCCACAACCTTTTCGACATTGCCTACGGGCTGGTGCTGCGCGATGTCCACCACGTGGAGCCCTGGGTCGAGTTCGAGATGCTCGAAGGCATGGCCAATCACCAGGCGCGCGCGGTGCAAGGGCGCGCCGGCGGCCTCCTGCTCTACGCGCCTGTCGTGCGGGCGGAGGATTTCCACAGCGCCATCGCCTACCTGGTCCGCCGACTGGATGAGAACACCGCACCCGAGAACTTCCTGCGCCACGTCTTCGACCTCGAGCCGGGCTCGAAGGAGTGGGCCGCCGAGCGCGATCGTTTCCTGGCCGCGTTCGGGATCAAAGCTGAGCTGGCCGATGCGCCCCGCCGTCTCCAAGATAGGAAGGTGGAGGCGGACGCCCCTCCAGTCCGGCGACCTTTCGAGGCGAAGTTCGAGAACGATCCCGACACCGACTGGACCCTGGCGGCCAACCGGGCATGGATCGAGGACGTCGTGCCTCGCTGGCGCGAGCGCCCGCCGGAGGTGATCCCGCTCCAGGTCGGCGGGGAAGTCCGCGGGGGTGCGCGGGAAGGTCAGGGACGCGATCCCTCGCGTCCCGGGCGCCTCGCCTATCGCTTCGCGCTGGCCGGTCGTGAGGACGTCGATCGCGCGCTGACGGTCGCTCGGGCCGCTCAGCCGGCGTGGGCCACGCTCCGGACCGCGGAGCGCGAGGCCCGGCTCGAGGCGTGCGCGGCGAAGCTCGGGAGCCGGCGCGGCGACCTGATCGGCGCGATGATCCTCGACGGCGCCAAGGCGGTGACGGAAGCGGACGCCGAGGTCTCCGAGGCGGTCGACTTCGCGCGCTATTACGCTCGGACGCTGCGCGAGACCGCCGGCGAGCTGGACGATTGCCGCATGGAGCCGCTCGGCGTGGTGGTCGTGACCCCGCCCTGGAACTTCCCGCTGTCCATCCCCGCCGGCGGCGTGCTCGCCGCTCTGGCGGCCGGGAACGCCGTCGTGCTCAAGCCGGCGCCCGAGGCGGTGCTCGTCGGCTGGTGGCTGGCCAACTGCCTGTGGGACGCCGGCATCCCGCGCGAGGTCCTCCAGTTTCTGCCATGCCCCGATGACGAGATCGGTCGCGGGCTCGTGACGGACGCGCGCGTGGCAGGCGTCATCCTCACCGGTTCGGTGGAGACGGCCCGTCTTTTCCTCGGCTGGCGGCCGGATCTCACCCTGTTCGCGGAGACGAGCGGCAAGAACGCCATCATCATCACATCGCTCGCGGACCGGGATCAGGCCGTCCGCGATCTCGTTCGCTCGGCGTTCGGCCACAACGGCCAGAAATGCTCGGCGGCGAGCCTCGCCATCTGCGAGGCCGAGGTCTACGACGACGCTGGCTTTCGCCGCCAGCTCCGCGACGCCGCGGCCAGCCTCGCCGTGGGCAGCGCGTGGGAGTCGACGAGTCGGATCACGCCGCTAACGCAGCCGCCCGGTGCCGCGCTCCAGCGCGCGCTCACCGTTCTCGACGAGGACGAGGCGTGGCTGCTCGAACCCCGCCCGGCGACGGACAACCCGCGGCTCTGGTCGCCCGGTATCAAGCTCGGCGTGCGCCCCGGCTCGTTCTTTCACCGCACGGAGTGCTTCGGCCCCGTGCTGGGACTGATGCGCGCCGCGGACCTCGACCAGGCGATCGCGCTCGCGAACGCCACACCGTTCGGGCTCACCAGCGGCATCCAGACGCTGGACGATCGCGAGATCGCGCGCTGGGTCGACCGCATCGAGGCCGGCAACCTCTACGTCAACCGTCCCATCACCGGCGCGATCGTCGGCCGCCAGCCCTTCGGCGGCTGGAAAGCCTCGTCGGTGGGGCCGGGGGCCAAGGCGGGCGGCCCCAACTACGTGCTGCAGCTCGCGCGCTGGAATCAGCTGACGCGCCCCGCCGGCGACGACGAGTCTCTCCCGGAACCGACGGCCGCATGGCTCGAGCGATGCCTGGCCGAGCTCTCCGACGCCGACGCGCGCGCGTTGGTGGCGGCGAGCGCGGCGAGCTACGTGCGCGCGTGGCGCCGGCACTTCAGCCGCGAGCACGATCCGAGCGCGATCCGGGGAGAGCGGAACGCGTTTCGCTACCGACCATGCCGCCGCGTGATCGCGCGCGGAACGACCGCGCGCCCGGAGGCGGCCGCGGCGTTGTGCCAGGTCATCCTGGCGGCGTGCGTGGCGGGAGCTCGCCTGACGCTGAGTCTCTCCCCGGATTCACAGCCCTGGGCGTGGCTGGGCGAGAGCGGCGAGGTAGAGCTCGTGGTGGAGGCGGAGGCCGGGTTCGTGGAGCGCCTGGCTCATCCGGATGATGCCGAGCGCGTGAGGGTGTGCGAGCCGATCTCGACCGCGGCCCGCGCCGCTGCCAACGGCACGGGCGTCACCATCATCGACGTGCCCGTCCTCGCCAACGGCCGCCTGGAGCTCCGCTGGTATCTCCGGGAGCAGACGGTCTCCCGCGTCCTCCACCGCTATGGCAGCATGACGGAGCCCGTCGCTACCGACTGAGCAACGAGCTTCGAGGAGCGCCACGGCTTTGCCGGGGTGCTCCGAGCGCTGGGGGGTATGGGGGGCCATGTCGGGGCCCCCCATTCAAACAGCGGGGCCATGTCGGGCCTCCCATTCAAACGGCCGGGCCGTCCTGGATGGCGGCGGCGAGCTTGCCGGGAACGCGACGGCCGTCGCC
>JAHFDK010000337.1 GCA_023249095.1 Candidatus Rokuibacteriota bacterium
GATTTGAGAGCGGCGAGGGAATGGTCCAGGACCTTCGACACTGGCTGAAGGCGACCAGGAAGCAGGCGCCCGGGCCCCTCTGCCTGGCGCTCGCGAGACTCGGCTATCCGAGCGACCATCCCGAGCGCCTGCTCGACGAACTGGCTGCGGTCTTCAGTAAGGCCGCCGATAGCTGGCCGCGAGCGCGGGCCAAGATCGGGCGCAGCCGTCGCTCCAAGGCGCTTCTCGTGCCCGGTGTCCCCGCGCAAGTTTCACTCCAATTCACGCGCGACGTGGCGGCGGTGCTCCGTAAGCATGACCTGCGTCCGTCAAGGCATGGCCCGTAATGTCAAAAGCATCGTCGGCGCGCCGCGAGGGCGCTCACAGCCCGTGACCGCCCGCGATGCATCGCCCACTATGACTTTGATTGCCGAGGAGGCCTGACATGGCCGGCACCACGAACGCGGTCGAGCTGACGGTCCGGCCCGGAACGAGGTGCCCTGACGTGGAGGACGAGTGAGCCTCCGAGCCCAGGACGCGCGTAGCCGCTGATCCCATGCCGCAAGACAATTCCGTTGCCGGACGACCACCCACAAGCCGCACGTGCGCTTGGAGCGGGCTCTGGGAGAGAATGCCCGGGGTGCGGGACGCTGCTCACCGGCCGTCAGGAGGCCTGCTCGGGAAAGTGCCGGGCCAAGCTGAGCCGGCAGCGGAAGGCGGACGAGCTGCGAGTGCTCATTCAGGCCGGCCGCTAGGTGCTTGATGCGCTCGAGCGGCGGCTTGGGGACCGGACTTGACTTCTGTAGTCCAGGAGACTACATATTGTCGCCTAAGAGACTGGGCATGACGATCAAGCGGCTCCGGAAGGAACGCGGGCTCACTCAAGAGGCTTTGGCGGAGAAGGCCGGCGTCCATCGCGTCTACATCGCCCAGATCGAGGCGCAGTCCAAAGTCCCCTCACTGGCGACGCTGGAGAAGCTGGCCAAGGTGCTCAAGGTGAAGGTGGGGAGGTTGCTGGAATGACCGCAGCTCGACGGAGGCTGACCATGAGGCGACTGGTGGGCGGACTCTTGTTGGCCACGATATTGACTGGCTGCGCCAGTATCCGAACCTGGTCATATACCCCTGAGACACGCAGCGCGACCGACCCGCTCGCGAACGTGAGCGTGATCGTCCTGCCATTTGAGGACAGACGGCTCAACGAAAACAGCAACCTCATTTTTATTTATCTCATCCCGCTCGTGCCCTTCGGTTGGGCGACCTATCACACGCCCGAGGGGGTGCAGATGCACGTGAATAGTGGCCTGTGGCAGTTCAGGCCTGCTGACGATTTCGCGCGAGCGGTGGCTCAGGAAGTCGACAATGCCAGGATCTTCCGAGAGACCTTCGTAGGTAACAGAGCATCCGATGCCGACTATGTTCTGCTCGGAGAGATCACGTCCACGAAATACGAGGGAAAGATCATCAGCTATGGACTCTCGGTTTATGGGCCCTTGCTCTGGTTCTTCGGGCTTCCCGCCTCGACGACGTCCAACGAGCTGACGCTCACCCTGAAGCTCGCCAAGAACCCATCGGCCCCAGCGATCTGGACTCACACAATTCGCGGGGAGACCTCCGCCGTGAGTTGGATCTACGCGTTGCAGCCGGATTTCACATACGATCAATTGCTCAAGCAGGGACTTCGCGAGGCCATGACATCGCTGGCAGCGACGGCCCGGACGCTGAAATAACGTGGACGATTCTAGCGCCTGGCCAGCGCCCTCGGCGTGAGCGTGACGGAGCTTCTCGAATGAGGTTCCTGCCGAGCATCGTATTCGCCTCTGTGCTCGTCGCCGGGTGCGCGCCCGGCTATTTGATCGCCAAGCCGCCGGCAGTCCCGGATCCGGCCCAGGCGGCGACGGTCGTCATCGCGCGACCATCGCATTTTGTTGGCGCTGGAGCGACCACCACGATCCGAATCGACGACGTCGAGCTCTACGAGCTGGGAACGGGGGAACATGTTTCGATTGCGATTGCGCCGGGCGAGCATTCGTCAGCCTGAAGACGTGGGACCCGGCGATGCCCTTCCCAGTTCGCATCTATCCAACCGAGACGATCCGCGCCGAGCCCGGCCGAACCTACTACTTTCGCGTGACGCCTGGAAGAATCTCCAGAGCTTCTGAGGCTGAGGGCCGCGAGTTGGTCGTCGACACGAAACCGGTTTCGAACGAACCGGCGCAGGACGTCGCCCGATGAAGCGCTGCTAGCAGAAACGAAGCGCCCCGCGACGGCGGCAACCGTCCGGGGCTGGGCCATGAAAGGAGAATTGCGAATGGCCAAGCTCAGGATACTCCAACGACACAAGCGCGTGAAGCATCTCTCCCCCCATCCGTTCGAAGTCATCGCCGAGGTCTGTCGGCTCAAGGAAGCGGAACAGCGGCTCCGGGTATCGTGCAAAGGCTACAAGGTGGCGGAGGTGGGCGCAGACGCCTCCCATCTGCGCGAGTTGCTCCGCCTCGCGGTGCAGGACCAAGAGAATATCCTCCACGCCGTGGCGGAGCGACTGCGTGACCTCGTGACCCCGAGCCGGCGGAAGGCGGTGGCGTGATGGCGACGGCTGGCGGGCGAGAAGGCCATCGCTCTGCCGCCAGTGTGCCGCTCGATTCGCGATCGTTCTCAAAGGGATCAAAGCCCTGAAGGCCTGCGACGGCTGCGACCATGGCGTACCATCCTCCACGGCGGAACTGAAACCGCGGCTTCGGCTCCTCCGCGGTGGTCGCCGACAGCTCGAGGGGCTGGGGAACAGAGAGGCGTAGCGGTCATGGCAGCTCATCCGTGGCTCTCAATGTCAATCGAGCAGCTGCTGGAGATCGCGTTGCGGGACGAGTACCCGCCAACCCATCCCTCTTCCGTGGCGCTGCAGTTGCTCATCCGCAGACGGTTGAATGATCAACAGCTTCAAGCAGCAGCGCAAAACGCGAAGTCGGGCGAGCATCTGGCGGACCTGACGGCAGGCCTCGTACGGATGACCAAGGCCCTCGTGAGGGCAACGTGGGCCGTTGCGATCGTCACGGCGATCGCCGCGCTTGCTACTGTAGTACCAATCTTCTTGAAATGTACCCGATGATTGCCACGCTCGGAGACGCCCTCGAAGCCTTCATCCCTCGAGCACGAATATTGCGGCGAGCTGGACAGCGGCCTCGAGGACGATCGCGTGTGGATGACGTGCACGTGCGGGGCGGTGATCGACCGGGGCGCTGATCGTGACTGACTCGCGCGGACCTCTGCTCGTGGCGGCGCCTTAGTGGTGCGCGTCATTACGTTCGGCTTTTCCGCGTCACACAGACCGGGCGCGCTGCGTCACACGGATTATCTAGTTCCGTATATTTCTAGCTATGCCTCACACGGATAGCCAATGGCCGCCATTCTCGCGCCCCACCATGGCAATGTGAGCGCCGGTTTTATGGCGGATCGATACGGGAATGATCCGTTTGTTTGGACAAGTCCGTTTGTCTGGAGTCACTGTCACGCCCGCTCCAGAAGCCGCGACTTCGGCTTGGCGCGGAGAGGGCCTCTTGTTTTCGGAAAAGATGCCGTGTTCTTTGTCACGGTAGCTCCGCAAACACGGCGAATTGTCTGTGACTGCGTGCTCGTGATCGACGGAGTTCTTTGCATTCGAGCAGCCGAAGCGACCTATCCACTTGGCCACCCAATCAGACACTATCACTTCGATCAGGATCGCGATCCGCACCATAAGCGAAGCTCCCTCACTCGCATCGCTGACGCCAAGAGATCTTTTGTCCCCCATCCCCCAGCCCCGATTGGACCCTGGATCGAAGCTCATGTGGCTAAACGCAAGTTGCCCGCCCTCGAGTATTTCGGGTTGCCAAAGAGGCGAAACGTACGAATCGTGCAAAGGGACGCGCAAGCCATCTATGATCGAGTACTGGCGTGGTGCACGAAGCCCGGACGTCAAAAGCTAAACGTTCTCCCACTTAATTCCCTTCAAGCTATTCACTGTAAGTACCCTGCTGAAGGGCAGATCGCATGGGGGCTTCTGAGGCATAACCTGCCCATGCAGCGACGTTAGACCGACATCGTGGCGGATTCCAAACCAGACGACTCTCCTTCGGGTGCTGAGTTAGCGCGCTGGGCAGAGATCTGCCTGCGGATCAATCATCTCAACGCTCTCGTCCAGCGCGAGATCGCAACAGGCTCTTTGGAGAGGGCCAAAGACCTGGCCGAAAGGGCTCGCGTACGGGCGTGGAATCTCTTCAACGAGATGCTTCGGGCTGGCGCACGTAAGCCAGAAGGCTATCGCGGGGACCAGGTGAGGAGGCATAGTGCGGCCTAACACGCCGTTCGACCGGACCGGATTCGCCGGCCTGCCCAGATCGTCGTACGACCGGCCGCTGTGGGCACTGCGGACCTGGCTCGACTCCTGGTCCGGCATTGGACGCATCGCGGTCGGCATGGCGCGCCAAGGCTACGACCTCCAGCTCACCCGGTACGACGAGCGCGGCTGGCGCGCGACGTTCTACACGACGGGGATGGAGCACTCGCCCACGAGCGCGACGGGCTCCGCATGGGAGCCGACGCCCGTGGCGCGCGGTGCAGGGCGCGGCGCGGGATGCGTTGCGGAAGGCCCGCGTCCATGGCTAAGTCTCGGCCAGAGAAGAAGCGAGAGCACCAGCCGGTCACGCTCAGAGTCCTGCCGATGCAGCCCCAGATCGGCGACAGGTTCACCGACGCGAGCGGAGAGTGGGAAGTCGCCGGCCGTCCCTACACGACGGCGGGCGGCAAGGCCGCGCACGTCCGCGTCCAGAGGGTCGGCCAGCCCGACGCTGCCGAGACGCGAATCTGGGGCGCACACGAGCGCGTCGCGGTGAGGCGAGGGTGAGCAGCTGGGCCGCGCGCCTCAGCGCTGCGCTATTGGCGGCCGCGGTTCTCGTTGCCTCATTCGTGTTTACGATGGGCGCCTATTGCATCGCGGCGCCCGTCCTTGTCGATCGCCCTGCCCTTGGGGAAGCGACATGCGGAAGGTTTCTCTCGGGGGCCTCGGCGCTCCTGACGCCCGTCATTGGCACGATCGCAGCATATGTGGCCTATCAGCAATACCGCACCGCCCGGATGACGCTGAAGCTTCATCTGTATGAACGCCGCGTGGAGATTCTTCGCGGCGTTCTAGCCGCCCTCGGAGGCGTCTTCCGCGAAGGCAGGGTGCCGGGTGAAACGATCCCAGAACTGCTTCGCGCGACCAGCGAAAAGGACTATCTGCTACGGAAGGATTTGATCGAGTACCTCGACGAGTTGTACAGGAAGGCGGTGCTAGGCTACACGCTCCACCTGGAATTCGAGGACATACCAGCGGGGCCCGAGCGCACGAAGCTTGTTAGCCAACATGCCGAGGTGATCCGGTGGCTCACGGAGCAGCCCGCCGAGCTGCGCCAGCGCTTCATCCCCTACCTCAAGCTCGCGGACGACGAGCTGTGATCCGCCTAGGGCGCCCGCGGTCGATGGCCTGGCGCACGATCGTTTCCTCGACCTCCGCTCCGGCCTCTTCGTCCCGCGCCTCGTCCTGTGGGATCCCGAGACCGGCGAGTTCACGTGGTCGATGGCCCGAAGAGGTTCGCGACGTGGAAGGAGGCGGAGGAGGCGGGGAGGTTTCTGCGGGTGCGGCAGCTCGAGGGGCTGGGGGAGTAGTCGCCGATGATTCGGCCACAGCCCTTAGTTCCACAAATCATTCAAAAGACCGTTACAGTGATTTATCACGAAGAAGGTGAGCGCCCTGTCCCAGCTGGGACAGGATTTTTCCTTTCGTACCGCAACCCAGCCAATCCAGAGGTAGGCCCGAACTACAACTTCCTCGTGACCGCTAGGCATCTTATCTTCGACAAGACTGGCGCTCGACATCGCGCGTGGGCCCGAGTTAATAGGAAAGACAAGGGAACGGAACTAATTCCGATCGCCGATGACCAGGTCTTCAGTCCTGCTGACGAGACTGTAGACCTGGCTGTTCTTTCCTGGAGTCTTTCCACACTTGCCAATTGACCCGTTATATCTACAGGCGGACGAGTTCGTCGCCACGCGAAACGATCTTCAGCCCCCGGGGTTTGGCGTCAGCGCAGAGGTCCTCTATCTCGGATTGTTCAATCCACATGTTGGTGAGATCGGAAGCAC
>JAHFDK010000080.1:0-1366 GCA_023249095.1 Candidatus Rokuibacteriota bacterium
CTCGAAGCGGTGAAAGTCGACATGGTGCGCGAGGGCGGTCGGCTGGAGTTCACGCCGATCCCGGGGAGCGAGTTCGTCCTGGAGGTGGAGCTGGTCCTGCTGGCGATGGGATTCCTCGGGCCCGAGCGCCCGGGGATGCTGAGCGATCTCGGCGTCACGCTCACCGAGCGCGGCAACGTCTGGCGCGACGCGAACTGGATGACGAGCGCGCCGGGCGTGTTTGCGTGCGGCGACATGCAGCGCGGCCAGTCGCTGATCGTGTGGGCGATCGCGGAAGGCCGTTCGGCGGCGCGGGGCGTCGATCTCTACCTGATGGGCACGTCCGAGCTACCCGCTCCCCTCCCCTAGAGGCATCCGCTACCGCGCCCTGAGCGGCTCGCCGACGAGGGCCCACCACGGCAGTGCCACGACCAGGATCGCCACCCAGCCGACCAGGGTCATCCAGAGTCCGAACCGCAGCACCTCGGCGGCCGACACGTGCCCGCGTTCGTAAATGACGAGCGCCGACGAGCTCTGTGCCGGGTAGTAGACCACCGCGTCGCCGGTGATCATCACCACCAGCGCGCACACCAGCGGATTGATCCCCGCCTCCCGGCCGACCGACATCGCGATGGGCAGCGCCAGGGCCAGGAACCCCGAGATGTTCGGCACCACCGCGCGCAGCAACGTCGCCCCGAGCATCAGGAGAACCACGACGGCGAGCGCGCTGTCGCCGAGCGCGGGCAGGCCGCCCACCAGGAGACGTCCGAGCCACGGCGCGGCGCCGCTGGCCAC
Source organism: Candidatus Rokuibacteriota bacterium (assembly GCA_023249095.1). GTDB lineage: Bacteria > Methylomirabilota > Methylomirabilia > Rokubacteriales > CSP1-6 > AR31. The sequence goes on from JAHFDK010000080.1 coordinate 775, forward strand.
GAGCGCGTGGGCGAGCGAGATCGACGCCGCGATGACGAAGAAGTTCGACCATCCGACGCCACGGTCGAGATCCCCCCAGACGAGCGGGCCCACGCCCGGCGTGAGGAGCGCGGCGAACGCCAGCATCGCCGGGAGCGCCGGATCGAGATGATGGATGCCGTCGGTGAGCCACAGGGCCGACGCGCTCAGGATGATCACGATCGTTCGCCACTCGGTCCCTGAGATGGGCCGGCGACGGGCGGGCTCGGGCATCGGCAGCCCTCGGGCGAAGCCCCGGTGGTAGAGCGCGTACGTGAGCACACCGCCCAGGAGAAGAATCGCGTAGTACGGCACCGCCATCAGCGTGAACCAGCCGGTCCACGACATCCCGCCGATGATGGCCGCGCTCATGACCGGTGTGATGCCGCCGGTCAGGAGCGTGGTCGAGGCGAGGCGGTTGATCGACGAGAGCGCCAGCATGATGGCCTTCGCGACCTCGGCGCCGCGCTGGACCCCGCCCAGGGTGAATACCTCGTCGTAGATGTGGATGAGGATCCCGGAGCGCGTCGTCGCGGAGGGCAGCAGGAACGTCAACACGGGGAACGAAAGGACC
>JAHFDK010000080.1:1466-22056 GCA_023249095.1 Candidatus Rokuibacteriota bacterium
CGGCGACGCCCATCGTCAGCACGCCGATCAGGAAAAAGGGCACGGGGTTGGCGAAGCCCTGCAGCGCGTCGCGGAGGCTTCGCGTGGCGCCGCTGAGCGCCAGGAGCGTCACACCGACGAGGGCAACGACGCCGGGCTCGAGGAACTCGCCCGTCCAGAGCAGGATCGTGATCAGCGTGACGATCAGCGCTCGCTGGCCGGCCAGTGGAAGGCCGACCAGCACCGGGGGCAGGAACAGTCCCGCGGTGAGGCCGGCGAGTGGGACCGCGAGCGCGAGGGTCCTTCGTCGTGTCCCGACGCCCACGGCCGCTACGGTTCGGCTCATCGCGCGGCGTCATCCTCCCACGACCGGCGTGGCGGAGTCGAGTGACGAGTGAACACCACCGCGCTAGACTCGTCGGATCGCGCCCTGGGGCCTCGTGCCGGCCCCGCGGAGGAGCGAGCACTGACGTGACGCGGTCTTCATGGGGGAAGGGCTGTGCCGACCCATCAATCTCTCAGCGGGTCATCGGATGAAGATCTACTCCAGCGAATGGTCGAGACCCACCCGGAGCGCTTCGGGCAGGAATTCTGGACCTTCTTCACCGCTCACATCGGGTCCCATCTGCCGCCGCGCCCGGTGATGATCGATCTGGGGTGTGGGCCGGGACTCCTTCTGCGTGATCTCGGGGGGCGCCATCCGGGTGCAACCCTCTACGGCTACGACGTCACTCCGGCGATGGTTGCCTACGGTCGGCAACTCTCCTACGGCGCGGCGAAAGCCACGCTGGCGCTCCACGATGTGGCCACGCAACCGCTCCCACACGCCCCGGGCAGCGTTGATCTGGTGAGCATGTCATCGGTGCTGCACGTCTTCGACGAGCCGCTCCCGGCGCTGGCCGAGATCCGGCGGTCGCTGGCCCCCGGCGGCATCTTCTTGCTGCACGATTGGATTCGCCAGCCGCTTCCGACCTACCTGGCGTGGCGCCGAGACGTCTTGAAGGAGGGAGAGGCCGAGAGTCGGCGTCGCGGCTTTCGCCTCTTTCCGGTGCACAACAAATACACGACCGAGGACTGGCGGTGGTTGCTGGCGGAGGCCGGCTTTGCGATCCGCGACGAGACGCAGTTACGTGCGTCGCACCAAATCTTCGTCACCACGCCGGCCCGGTGACCCTCCGCCCAGGTGCGGAACGCGCCGCTCAGGTGCGGAACGCGCCGCTCAGGATGCGAGGCGTCGAAGGGCTCTGCCAGAGCGCGTGGCCGACGAAGAACGGGCCGAGCGTCTGGATGTACTGCGAGGTCTGGACGGTCTTCCGCATGGCCTGCACGAGGTGCGAAAGGGGATGCAGGTGGCGGCCGACCAGACCGATGACGAAATCGTTGTCGTTGACGTCGAGCCCGTGGCAGGCGAGGCGGATATCGTGGGCGAGGTCGGCGTCGCCGTAGGCGCGGCCCAGCACGCTGTGCTCGCGGATGACGGCGCCCTGCTCCTGCGACGAGAGACGACTGAAGGTGCCGGTCCGGCGCAGCGGGTACCAGATCCCCCAGGGCCACGCCGCATTGAGCGCGGCGCGCCGCGGGCGCTGCAGCAGCCAGTCCTCGAGGTCCGTCTCGAATCCGGAAGCGTAGGTCCGCCCGAGCATGGTCAGCTCGGGTTTCTGCACCAGGGCGGCGAAGGGATCAGCGTTGAGCACCTCACGCAGGACGGTCACGAAGAAGACCGGGTCCTCGCTGATCGCCAGCACGCCAACGCCCCGCGCGTCGTTGACGTCCTGGTAGAGCACCGCCTCGATACAGCTCGTCTCGAGGACCCGGAGCAGCGGCTTCGCGTCCAGGCAGCCGCCGAACGCCTGCAGCTGCATGAAGAGCCGCCGGTCGCAGGTCTGCCCGTCGGCCCCGCGCTCCTGGACGTCGATCTTCGTGTCAGCGGCGCTCACGGTCTCCCCTCCTGGCGGCGCTACCCGCCCCGCGTGTGCATCTCCAGGTGCGGATCTTCGCGCAGGCGACCGATCTGCACGAGGGGCGTTCGCTCCCCAAGCCGCAGGCGTTGCTCGGCTCCACGATCCGCCCGCCGCTTCCACCCGTCGACGATCAACGCCTTCAGCTCGTCTCGCGAGCCTCCGCGGCGGAGCGGCTCTCGGAGATCGATCCCCTGCTGCGCGTAGAGGCAGAGGTACCACATGCCGTCGGCGGTGAGGCGGCTCCGGTCGCAGCTCGCACAGAACGGTTCGGTCGTCGACGAGATGATGCCGAAGACCGTGCCGTCGGGCAGTGCGTAGCGGTCGGCGGGCGCCGTGCTCTCCTCGACCACAGGCTCGATCTGTCCGTAGCGCCGGCCCAGCATCTCGAGCATCTCGGTGCGGCTCACGACCTTGTCCATCGACCAGCGCGTCGCGCCCCCGACGTCCATGTACTCGATGAAGCGGATCTCGGCCGGCACCGTCTTGCCGTACTCGATCAGGTCGGCGAGCTCGTCGTCGTTGACGCCGCGCAGGACGACCGTGTCGAGCTTGGTCCCGGCGAAGCCCGCGGCCGGGACCGCGGTGATGCCCTCGAGGACCTGAGCATGGTTAGCCCGCCGCGTGAGCGCTGTGAAGCGGTCTGGCCGCAGCGTGTCGAGGCTCACGGTGACACGGTGGAGCCCGGCCTCTTTCAGCGAGCCCGCCTGCTCGGCGAGCAAGACGCCGTTGGTCGTGATCGCGAGATCGCGGAGGCGCGGCTTGCCCGCCAGCAGCCGGATGAGCGCCCCGAGGTCGCGCCGCAGCAGTGGCTCGCCGCCGGTGAGCCGGATCTTGTCGACGCCCAGGTCCAGGAAGATGTCGGCGAGCGCGCTCACTTCCTCGAAGTGGAGGATCTGCTCGCGCGGGAGCCAGACGTAGTCCTCTTCCGGCATGCAGTATGCGCAGCGGAGGTTGCAGCGGTCGGTCACCGAGATTCGGAGGTTCCGGAGCGCGCGCTGATGAACGTCCTGGACCACCATCAACGCGCTCCGACCGCGACGGCGCCCTCGGCCTGCGCCCGCTCCCACTCGCGGATGAGGCCGGCCTTCTTGACGCCGACGTCGAAGTGATCCCACGGCATCCGCTCGCTGGTGGACCGGTGGCGCGTCGTATAGAACGCGGGGTCGCCCTCCCATTCCCGGAGCGCGCGGCGCCAGTCCCCGTCGTACGAAGCGGCCAGCTCCAGAAAATCGCCGACGCGCCGGTCGCCCCGGGCGAGCAGCGCCTGGAGCGCCGCCTCGCGCGGGTTCTCGTGAAGCACGCGGACGTTGGAGAAGCGGCGCACGCCGCGCTTGATGATCTCGAGCTTCGCCTGGAGCGACTCCGCGCCGTCGAACGGCGCCCACTGGAACGGCGTCCAGGGCTTGGGGACGAACGAGGAAATCGACAACGTGAGGCGGCCGAAGGGCCGGCCCGACGCATCGAGCACACGCAGCCGCTCGAGCATCCGTCCGGCCAGGTCGACAATCGCCTCGACGTCCTCGCTCGTCTCGGTCGGCTGACCGATCATGAAATATGTCTTCAGATTGGGGATGACGTGGGACCGGACGAGATCACACGCGGTCATGAGCTGCGCGTCGCTGATCGGCTTGCGTACCGCCCACCGCAGCCGCTCGGTTCCCGCCTCCGGCGCCATGGTGAGCGTGCGGTGCCCGCCGCGCGCCAGCGCCGTCACGAGGTCTTCCGTCAGGCTGTCGGCGCGGAGCGAGGAAATCGAGAGCTCCAGCCCGTTCTCCTCGATGATCTTCAGCAGCTCGCCGAGCCACGGATAGTCCGACACGCATGCGCCGACGAGCCCCACGCGGCGCTCACCGTTCGCGGCCATCCGTGCGACCGTCTCGCGGAGCGCCTCGACGCTTCGGTGTCTCACGGGGCGGTACACCTGCCCCTCGAGGCAGAAGCGGCATCCGCGCCCACAGCCCTTGCCCACCTCGAGGAGCGCCATGTGGCCGTACTCGGCGTGCGGCGTTTTCACCGCCGCGACCGTCTCGAACGCGTTCACGTTCCGGAGCCGTCGCTTGACGACCACCTCGGGCGCCCCGTCGCGCGCGGCCACCGCCGCCAGCGTCCCGTCGGCGCCGTACGCCGCGTCGTACCGCTCGGGGACGTAGATGCCGTCGAGCGTCGTCAGCAACGTGAGGAATGCCTCGCGGTCGCGGTAGCCCTCACGGTAGGCGGCGATGAGCTCGACGACCAGCTCCTCACCTTCGCCCACGGCCACGAAGTCCATGAACGGCGCGATCGGTTCGGGGTTCGAAAAGGCGCAGACGCCGCCCATCAGCACCAGCGGATCGTGGGCCCGTCGCGCGGCGGCGCGCAGCGGGATCCCGGCCATGGCGAGCAGACGCAGGACGTTGATGTAGTCGCCCTCGTAGGTCACCGAAAATCCCACGAGGTGGAAGTCGGGGAGCGGTCGGCGCGACTCGAGCGAGAAGGGCGGCGTGGCCGAGCGGCGCATCTCGTACGCGTCCTCGGTATCGGGTACGAACACGCGCTCGCAGACGACGTCGGGAATCGCGTTGAGATGGCGGTAGATGGTCTGGAAGCCGAGGTTCGACATTCCGACCGCGTAGGTGTTGGGATAGACGAGGGCGACGGAGATCTTTCCACCCCAGTCTTTACGGATGGTCCCCTGCTCAGCGGCGAGCAGAGCCTGGGATTTCTTCTTCAGTGACCAGGACATCGCGCTAGTGTACCACGCGGCACATCATCCCTTGATCACGGTCAGCGGCTTGAGTCGGGCGACGCGCGTCGAGATGCCGACGCTCGAGCTGCATCCGACGGTCCTTCTCGACTACCCCGTGGCCGGCGATGTGGAGCGGCGGCTCGCCCAGGCCATCCCGGCCACCGCGACGAGCACGCCGACGACGCTCGCGAGTTGCGGGACGCGGATCGAGCCGAGCCAGAAGCTGTCGAGCCGCAGCGCTTCGATGGCGAAGCGGCCGACCGAGTAGAGACCGATGTAGGCGAAGAAGAGCGCCCCCGGGCGCGTGGCGAGCCTCGGGCGCAGCCATCCGACGAGCAGCAAAAAGACCGCGAAGTCCCAGAGCGACTCGTAGAGGAACGTCGGGTGAAAGTACTCGTACTGGGCGTAGCCGAGGGGACGGTGTTCAGGCGAGATGTAGAGCTTCCACGGCAGGTCGGTTGGACGGCCGAAGGCTTCCTCGTTGAAGAAGTTCCCCCAGCGACCGATTGCCTGCCCGAGCACCATCGAGGGCGCCGCGATATCGAGCCCGCGCCGGATCGGCACGTGCCACCGGTACGCGAGCCAGATGCCGACGAGTGGTCCCACGATCAAGCCGCCGTGCATGGCGAGCCCTCCCTCCCAGACGGCGATGATCTTCGACGGGTAGCGGCCGTAGTAGTCCCAGTTGAAGACCACTTCGTAGAGCCGCGCGCCGACGAGGCCGGCCAGGATCGCCCACTGTCCGACGCTGATGATGTCGTCGTCCGGCAGCCCTTCGCGCCGGGCCCGGCGGTGACTGAGCCAGAGCCCGACGACGATCGCCGTTGCCATGAGAATGCCGTACCAGCGGATGACGATCGGGCCGAGCTGGAAGGCGATCGCGCCGGGAGAGCTCATCGCGAGGGAAAACACGCATCGCAGGATACCACGGGGATTTGCGAAGAATTCATTGGTGCTGGGGGCCAGGACGTCGCCGCAGCCGTCTCCGAAGATGCGGTCGAGCTACATCCCGAGCGGGTCGCCGTACGCCGGAAACTGTGTAGCTCCGAGACCGGCGGGAGGCTGGATCGGTGCAGATGGTAGGGGCGGCAGGAGTCGAACCTGCAAGTCCTTGCGGACAGAGGATTTTAAGTCCTCTGCGGTTGCCAATTTCGCCACGCCCCCACGATACAAGATCAGTGAGTGAGACATCAGGGCGCAGAGGATTTTAACGCACTTTGCCCAGGACTTTGCCCACCATCGAGTCGGGCCAGCTTCTCCGAGTCTCCGGTAAATCGCCTTGGTCTTGTGGCCGACCATCGGCATCGCGGCCGAGCGCGACACGCCGGCGCGCTCGAGGTTCCTCACCGCCGTTTGCGGATGATCCGACCCTGGCGCATGTTCTCTACGCCAGTCCTAGCTCCCCAAGCGGCCCGTCCGGGTGCCCGCAGCCGTACTTCGTGTGCCGGTAGAACATGATCCGCCCCACGAGTTCTGGGTCGCCCGCAGCCATCGCCGTCGCCTCTGCGGCCCTCAGGTGATCGACGGTGCAATGCATCGTCGCTTTCCACTTCTCGTGGCCGTCGCGCCTGGGAGGCTCAAGCATCATCATGATGCCGAGGCCGAAGGTGCTGGGCGGGAAGGCGACCGGCTCACCCCGCTGAGCCTGCTGCTCCTCGCACTCGCGCGCGTACTTTGGGCTCTTGAATATCACCATGAGCGCCCGCGCAACCAGCTGCTCGCAACGCCGCTTCGCTCGCTCTCTGTCATTCACTCCGGCAACCTCCCCACCTTCACGCGGAGCGCCTTCGTCAATTTCTCCAGCGACGCTCGCGACGGGACCTTCGTCTGCCCCTCGATCTGCGCCGCATAGACCCGATGCAGGGCGAGCGTGAGTGATCGAAGGATCATCGAGCGTTCTCCAACTTCGTCAGGGCCGCTTGAAGCAGCGATTTCACGTCCTGAATCTGCGCCCTACGTAGTGCTCGGGCACGCGTCGATCGGAGTCTGGGCGACGCTGCGACGCCGTAGAACTGACTAGGCGAGGGATCCTAGGCGGGCAGCTTCTGATCGCTGACGGTACGTGTCCACCCGGTAGTCTCTAGCCCGGCTACTGCCATCATGTCCTGTCCTCCTTTCGGGTGTCCCACCGCGTCGTCTGGGCGCTCGACGTCCGAGCTGGATTCACGTCCTTCTCGAGAGGCGGTATCCGCCCTTGCAACTGTTCCACCGTATCACGCCGTAGCTTTCTCTGAAGCAATCCATAGCCGGCAGCAAGCGCCGCTAGGAACCACGCGAGCGCAAGAGCCCATGTCGCTGAAGCTCCTCTCGGCTCTTTTGCTTGGCCGTCGCGCCTTGGGACATCCACTTGCCCTCGACCCTCTAAATCACCCCAACTATCCCCTACGACATCCAAGAGCACCAGGGCACGGTAGGCACAGGCCGACGGCGAATAAGTACGCGAACGATGAGGGGATCCAGGTTCAGAGACTCTTGATCTTCTCGTTGACCTCGCGGATGCGGCGCTGCTTGTCCTCTTCCTCGGCGAGCGCCTTCGCCTTCCGCTGCCTCTCGGCCTCTTCTTGCGCCTCCATGCTCTTGTTCGCGCCGTCGATCCACTTGTTGATGTACTGGACCCAGGTCGGCAGATGCCCTTCGTCGGACTTGAAGACCAGGGCCTGGTGCATCATCCCGAGGCGCCGCGGATGACAGAGGACTGTGGACTCTGCCGGCTCCGAGAAGAGCCGGGACCATTCACGCGACGGCGCCGCGCTGAGCTGGATGGTCCAGGTAAACTCGTCACCCTTGAGGTCGGTCGCCTTCGGGGGTCCTACCCGCTTGATAGCCTCGGCCATGTCGGCTCTCCACGAACTCCCCTAGGGGTTGGTGACTTGGAGGCGGCGAGCGGATTCGAACCGCTGAGTAGAGGTTTTGCAGACCTCCGCCTTAGCCACTTGGCTACGCCGCCCCGAAGGAGGGATCACAAAAGGGGCTGGAGCGGGAAACGGGATTCGAACCCGCGACCCCGACCTTGGCAAGGTCGTGCTCTACCACTGAGCTATTCCCGCGCCACAGCCGGTGATGTTATCACGATCGGCCCGCCCTCGCCTTTCAGAGCCTCGGCAGCGTCCTCGGGAGGCATCGGGTTGATGAAGAACCCGCTCCCCCACTCGAATCCGGCCACCCGCGTGAGCTTGGGAATGATCTCGAGACGCCAGTGAAAGGACTCGCGCTGGACCTCGCGGAACGGCGCTGTGTGCAACATGAAGTTGAAGGGCGGGTCGCCGAGCACCCGGTTCATGCGACGGAGGAACTCGCCGAGCACGCCGGCCAGCCCGCGCAACTCTTCGTCGGTGGAGTCCTCGAAGGCTGCCCGGTGGCCGACGGGGAGGATCCACGTCTCGAACGGGAACCGCGCCGCGAACGGCGCCAATGTCACGAACCCCTGGGATTCCAGGATGAGGCGTCGGCCGTCGCGTCGCTCCTGCCGGAGCATGTCGCACCAGACGCACCGCTCCTTCAACGCGTAGTACTCCGCCGAGCCGGCGAGCTCCTCCGACACCATGATCGGGATGATGGGCGTCGCGATCAGCTGGGAGTGGGGGTGCTCGAGCGACGCCCCCGCCGCCTCGCCGTGGTTCTTGAACACGAGGACGTAGGCGAACCGCGGGTCCTTCTTGAGATCGAGCATGCGCTCGCGAAACGCGAGCAGCACGTCGGCGACGGCGTCGAGCGGAAGGGAAGCGAGGGAGGCGGCATGATCGGGTGTCTCGATCACCACTTCGTGGGCGCCGACCCCGGTCATCTTGTCGAAGAGGCCTTCGCCGGACGGTTCGAGGTCGCCCTCGATCCTGAGCGCGGGAAACTTGTTCGGCACGACGCGATACGTCCAGCCCGGGCCGTTCGGCTCCCTGCCCGGGCGTCGCTCGGCGAAGATCTCGGGCGGCGTCTGGGCCTCATGGCCCTCGCAGAATGCGCACGCGGACACGCGCGGCCGCACCGGGTCCGCCACGAAGTCGGACGGCCGCCGCGCGCGCTCCGTTGCGATGATGACCCAGCGCCCGACCACCGGGTCCTTGCGCAGCTCCGGCATCGCGCTAGCGGTCCTCCCGCTTGACGGGCCGCTCGAGGAGCGACGCCAGAGCGTCCGCCGGTGGCTTGTCCTCGAAGAGGACGGCGCCGACCTCGTGGCAGATCGGCAGGCTCACCGCGTGGCGGCGGGCGAGCGCCAGCGCCGAAGTGACCGTGCGCGCCCCCTCGGCGATCATGCGCGTTTCGCGCTCGACCGACGCCGCGCTCTCACCCTTGGCGAGCGCCATGCCGAGCTGTCGGTTGCGCGAGAGGCTCCCCGTGCAGGTCAGCACGAGGTCGCCGAGCCCGGCCAGGCCCGCGAGCGTCCCGGAGACGGCCCCGAGGGCCACCGCGAGGCGCGTCATCTCGGCGAGCCCGCGTGTGATGAGCGCCGCGCGCGCGTTCTCGCCGAGCCCGAGCCCGTCGGCGATTCCGGTCGCGATGGCCATGACGTTCTTCAGCGCCCCGCCCGTCTCGACGCCGACGACGTCCCGGTTCGCGTAGAGCCGGAACTCGCGCGCGCCCAGACGGCGCTGGAGCAAGGCGGCCAGGGTGTCGTCACGCGACGCGATCACCGCCGCGGTCGGACGCCCGAGCGCGACCTCACGGGCGAAGGTCGGGCCCGACAGCACCGCCACGCGCGCGTCGGGAAACCGCTCGACGATCACCTCGCTCATGCGCAGGTGGCGCTCGGGATCGAGCCCTTTCGTGGCCGATATGATCGGCACGTCCGTGGGGATGGCCGGGAACGCCTTCAACGCCGTCGCGACGAACTCGGAGGGCACGGCGACGATCACGAGCGTGGCCCCGTGCAGCGCCTCGCCCTGGTCCGTCGTCGGTTCGACCACGGGCGGAACGTCGATGTCGGCGAGGTACCAGGGGCTCCGGCGGCGGGTGCGGATCGCCTCGACGACCTCCCGCTCGCGGGCCCAGAGACGTACCCGCGCTCCGCTTCGCGCGGCGTGAATGGCCAGCGCTGTGCCCCAGCTGCCGCCGCCGATGATCGCGACGCTCACGGTGAGGTCCGCCGTTGTCCCAGCTTCGGCTCGTGGCCGGCGAGCAGGCGGGCGATGTTCGCATGGTGGCGCACCACCACGATCGTTCCGACGCCGAACGCGGCGAGCACGGATGGTCCGGGGTAGCCGAGCAGCAGGGCGCCGAGCGCGGCACACAGGGCGGCGAGGATCGAGCCCAGCGAGACGTATCGGAAGCTGACGGTGACGCCGAGCCACACCGCGGCCGCCGGCAACATGGCCCACGGGACGAGTCGCAGGAGCGTCCCGAGCCCCGTCGCGACGCCCTTGCCGCCGCGGAAGCCGAGGAAAACGGACCAGCAGTTCCCGATGACGGCGGCGACCGCGCAGGCTGCCGGAGCGCCTGGATCGCCGCCGGACGGGCCGCCCACGAGCGTCGCGCCGAGCGCCACCGCCGCATAGCCCTTGGTGATGTCCCCACCGAGGGTGAGGAGCGCGGGCAGGCGTCCGACCGTCCGCAGCACGTTGGCGGCGCCGATGTTACCGCTCCCGTGGCGCCGGATGTCGGCGACGCCGAAGGCGCGTCCGATCAGATAGCCGATCGGCACCGCGCCGATCAGATACGCGGCGACGATCGCGAGGGTCGCGCTCACGACCAGCGTTCTTCGCCCGGCACGATCGCGCGGTAGTCGGCCTTCCGGAAGAATCGGTAGAAGTAGTCGACGGCGGAGATCACCGTGAGGCCGAGCGCGCCCCACAGCGCCGCGGTGGACGCCCAGTGGAATCCGGGCGGGTCGAACCCTTTCTCGACGATCAGCATGGTGATCGCGACGTACTGGCTCACCGTCTTCCACTTCGCCAGTCGCGAGGCCGGCACGATGACGCCGATCGACGCCGCCACGGCGCGAAGGCCGGTCACCGCCAACTCCCGCCCGACGATCACGACCACGATCCACGCATCGATCTTGTCGATGGCCAGGAGCGACACCAGCGCCGCCGCCACCAGCAGCTTGTCGGCGATCGGATCGAGCAGGGTTCCGAGCGTCGTGACCTGGTTCCGCCGGCGCGCCAGCATCCCGTCTGCCCAGTCGGTGATGGCGGCGAGGATGAAAATCGCCGCCGCGATCACGGCGTGAACGCGGGAGGACGAGATGAGGAACACGATGAGCAGCGGCACCGCGATGATTCGAGTCATGGTAAGGCCGATCGGCAAGTTCACGCTGGAGCTCCGTCGCCGCGACGAATCAGCGCCGCCATTATGGGAGGTCGCCCACGATCTTGTCAACGCTGGGCACGTAGCGGGGCACGAGCGACGTTGTGTCGAGGCGCAGGCACGCGTCCACGTCCGCGGACCGCCCCGCGGCGATCAGTCGGCGCGCCCAGGGTGCGTCCCGCTTGAGGCGGCCCACGTCCGTGACGTAGCGCCGGCCCGTGTCCAGGGCGTCGCGGGCGGCCTCCGTGAGGAGCGCCGTCGGCACCGTGGCGAGAATGCGGTCCACCGCGAGCCCGGCACACGCCCAGTCCTCCAGGGACCGGGCGCCGCGCGAGCCCGCGCAGAGGATAACGACATCGCGACCCCCGCCGGCGGCCCAGGCCGCGGCCGCGGTGACATTGACGAGCGCCGCCACCCCGATCGCCTCGGCCGCCCGCGCCGCGAGGAGCGCCCGAGTCCCGTTGCTCGTCGTGAAGAACACGATCTTGCCCCGCACGTGGGCGGTCCGAAACTCCAGGGGAGAGTTGCTGAGATCGAATCCCGGAATCGGCTCGCCGTGCCGCTCGCCCGCCACCAGCACGCCGTCGCCCCACCGCTCACCGGCGCGTCGCCGGGCGTCGAGGGGATCGGCGACCGGCACGATCGCGAGACAGCCGTTCGCGAGCGCCGTGATGATCGTCGTCGAGGCGCGGAGGACGTCGATCACCAGCGCGGTCACGCCCCCGAGATCGGCCGGGACAACCGCTTCGGCGGTCGGAACCACGTCGATCCGCACGGATCAGGCGGTGCGGTCCCTGAGCGCGCGGATCTTGAGGCGGAGCGCGTTCAGGTTGATGAATCCTTCGGCGTCGCGCTGCCGGTAGACGGTGTCGGCCTCGAAGGTGGCGAAGTCCGTCCGGTAGAGGGATCGCGGCGACCGCCGTCCGGTGACCGTGACGCTGCCCTTGTAGAGCTTGAGCCGCACACTGCCGGTGACCTCGCACGCGCACTCGTCCATGAGGGACTGCAGCAGCTGGCGCTCGGGTGCGAACCAGAAGCCGTAGTAGATCATTTCCGCGTAGCGGGGCACGAGCGAGTCGCGCAGGTGGAGCACTTCGCGGTCGAGCGTGAGCGATTCCAGCGCCCGTCGGGCCACGTGCAGGATCGTGCCGCCGGGCGTCTCGTAGACGCCCCGCGATTTCATGCCGACGAACCGGTTCTCCACGAGGTCGACGCGGCCGATGCCGTGCTCGCCGCCGAACCGGTTGAGCCGTGTCAGCAGTGCCACCCCTCCGAGACGCTCGCCGTCGACGGCCACGGGGTCACCCCGCTCGAACGCGATCTCGAGGGCCAGCGAAACATCCGGGGCCGCTTCCGGATCGTTGGTGAGCTGGAAGATCTTGGCGGGAGGCTCCGCCCACGGGTCCTCGAGGATGCCACCCTCGTAGGAGATGTGGAAGAGGTTCCGGTCGGTGCTGTAGGGTCGCTCCACCGTCGCCGGCACCGGGATGTCGTGGCGCCTCGCGAACTCGATCAGCGAGGCCCGGGAGGTGAGCTCCCATTCCCGCCACGGGGCGATCACCTGAAGCTGCGGGGCGAGCGCCGCGTACGTCAGCTCGAACCGGACTTGATCATTACCCTTTCCGGTGGCGCCGTGCGCGACGGCGTCGGCGCCCTCCTTGTCCGCGATCTCGACCTGCGCTCGGGCGATGAGGGGCCGCGCGATGGAGGTCCCGAGCAGGTACGCGCCCTCGTACACGGCGTTGGCCCGGAGCATCGGAAAGATGAAGTCGCGGACGAACTCCTCGCGCAGGTCCACGATGTGAACCGCCCCGGCGCCCGTGCGCATCGCCTTGTCCCGCACCGTGATCAGCTCTTCCCCCTGCCCCAGATCCGCGCAGAACGCCACGACCTCGCAGCGGTAGCGCTCGATCAGCCACCGGAGGATCACCGATGTGTCGAGCCCGCCGGAGTAGGCCAGGACGATCCGCTTGGGATCAGACGTCATCGACCGAGCCTCCCAGAAGACGCAGCATGACGGCTTTCTGCGCGTGGAGCCGGTTCTCGGCCTGCTCCAGCACGATGCTGCGCTTGCCGTCGAGCACCGCGTCCGTGATCTCCTCGCCCCGGTGGGCCGGCAGGCAGTGCATCACGAGCGCCGAGGGCTTGGCGAACTCGACCAGCGTCTCGTTGAGCTGGTAGCGGCTGAAGGCCTCGAGCCGTTGCTCGTGCTCGGCCTCCTGCCCCATGCTCGTCCAGACGTCGGTATAGAGCACGTCGGCGCCCGTCACCGCCGCGCGCGCGTCCTCGGTGATCTCGAGCCGTCCGCCGAGGCGGCGCACGGTCGCCTGCACCCCCGCATCGGGCTCGTATCCGGGTGGACAGGCGACAACGATCGAAGCGCCCAGCAGCGCGCCAAGGATCATCACCGAGTGACAGACGTTGTTGCCGTCACCGATCCACGCCAGGCGCATCGTGCCGAAGTCGACGCCGCGCTCCCAGAGCGTGAAGAAGTCGGCCAGCGCCTGGCACGGGTGCTCGAGGTCCGAGAGGCCGTTGATCACGGGGACCGTGGCGTGGCGGGCGAGCGCCGTGATCGTCGCGTGGGAGTAGACCCGCGCCATGATGCCGTCCACCCACAAGGAAAGGTTGCGCGCGACGTCAGGCACGGACTCGCGGGTGCCGAGACCGATGTCGCGGCCGACGAGGTGGACCGCTCGCCCGCCGAGCTGGATGACGCCGACCTCGAAGGTCACGCGGGTCCGGAGCGAGGCCTTCTCGAAGATCAGCGCGACCGTCTTCGCGGCCAGCGGTTCGGAGTGCCGCCCCGCCTTGCGCCGCTGCTTGAGGTCCGCCGCGAGTGCGAAGAGCCCGAGCGCGGTGTCGCGCGTCAGGTCGGCAGCGGACAGAAAATGCCGCATCAGCCGGCGGGTCTGAGCGCGGTCCCGATGATCGCGAGCGCGCGGTCGCAGTCGCGCTCCTCGACGATCAGCGGCGGCGTCAGCCTCAGCACGCGCTCGCCGGCCGACAGCACGAGGAGCCCGGCCTCCCGGCAGGCGTCGACGACCGGCGCAACGGGCGCCGAGAGCTCGGCGCCGATCAGGAGCCCCTTGCCCCGGACGACGCAGACCGTCGGGTTCGCCGCCTGGATCGCCCGGAGTCCGTCCATCAGGTACCGGCCCATGCGCGAGGCCCGCTCCCAGAGCTTCCCGTCCAGGATCGTCGTGAGGGTCGCCAGCGCCACCGAGGTCACGAACGGCGTCCCGCCGAAGGTCGACCCGTGCGTCCCGGCAACGAGGACGCTCGCGATGTCCTCCCGCGTCAGCATGGCGCCGATCGGGACGCCGTTGGCGAGGGCCTTCGCCAGCGTCATGATGTCCGGCTCGATGCCGTAATGCTCGTAGCACCAGAGCCGCCCGGTTCGCGCCACGCCCGTCTGGATCTCGTCGAGGATGAGGAGCGCGCCGGACTGATCGCAGAGCTTCCGGAGCCCTCGCAGGTAGTCCTCGTCGGCGACGTGCACGCCTCCTTCGCCCTGGATACATTCCACGATGACGGCTGCCGTGCGATTGTCGATCGCGCGCTCCATCGCCCGGAGATCGTTGTAGGCCACGTGCTTGAATCCGGGCGGGAGCGGCTCGAAGCCGTGGTGGTACTTTTCCTGCCCCGTCGCTGCGACGGTCGCAAAGGTGCGCCCGTGGAACGAGTTGCGGGTGGCGACGAACTCGAAGCGGTCGGAGGCGATCCGCTCGCGCGCGTACTTGCGGGCGAGCTTGAGCGCCGCCTCGTTGGCCTCCGCGCCCGAGTTCGAGAAGAACACGCGATCGGCGAAGGAGTGTTCGATGAGGAGCTTCGCCAGGTGGATCTGCGGCGCCGCGTGATAGAGGTTGGAGACGTGCAGAAGGGTCGCGGCCGCCTCCTGGATGGCGCCCGTCACGCGGGGATGGCAGTGCCCCAGCGAGGTGACGGCGATGCCGGCGCCGAAGTCGAGGTACTCGCGCCCATCGGAGTCCCACACGCGGACGCCGTCGCCCCGCACGAGCACGATGGGGGCCCGGCTGCCGTAGTTCGGCGTGTGGTACTTGGCCGACCATTCGAGGAGCGTCTTGGTGTCCATCGGACTCGACCTCACAGGACGATTTCCGTCCCGATGCCTTCGCGCGTGAACAGCTCGAGCAGGATCGCGTGCGGCTGGCTCCCGTCGATGATGTGCGCCTTGGCGGTCCCTCCCTCGAGCGCCCGGAGCGACGACTCGACCTTGGGAAGCATCCCGCCCTCGATCACGCCCTCGTTGACGAGCCGCTCCGCATCCTTGCGGGTCAGCGTGCTCACGAGCCGGCGGTCGACGTCGAGGATCCCCTGGACGTCGGTGAGGTGAATCAGCTTCTCGGCGCCGAGGGCGGCGGCGATCTCGCCGGCGACGAGATCCGCGTTGATGTTGTAGGTCTCCCCGCCGCTCCCCACCCCGACGGGCGCGATGACCGGAATGAACCCGTCGTCCGTGAGGAGCCGGATGCACTCAGTGTTGACCGCTTCGACCTCGCCGACCAGGCCGATGTCGACTTCGTCGCCGTTGGGGAGCCGATGCGGCCGTCGGCGCGCCCGGAGGAGGCTGGCGTCTTTGCCCGAGAGGCCGATCGCGCGGCCGCCGTGGTGGTTGATGCGGCCGACGATGTCCTTATTGATTTTGCCGACCAGCACCATCTCGACGATCTCGATCGTTTCCTCGTCGGTCACGCGCATGCCGCCGACGAAGGTAGGTTCCTTGCCGAGGCGCTTCATCAGGGCGCCGATCTGGGGGCCACCGCCGTGGACGATCACGGGGTTGATGCCGACCAGGCGCAGGAGGATCACGTCCAGAGCGAACGGCTCCTTGAGGTCCGCCCGCTCCATCGCGGCGCCGCCGTACTTGATGACGAGGGTCTTGCCGCGGAACTCGCGGATGTACGGCAGCGTCTCCAGCAGGATCTCGGCACGCCGGGAGTCTGTCACAGACTCGCCTCGCCTTCGGCTGCGGCTCGCCCTGCCATCACAGACTCGAATCCCTCACAGGATGTACCGCGACAGATCCTGGTCGCGGGTGATCTCGGCAAGCCGATGGTGGACGTACCCGGCGTCGATGGCCAGCTCCTTGCCCGGCATGGTGGGCGCGTTGAACGAGATCTCCTCGAGGAGCTTTTCCATGACCGTGTACAGACGCCGGGCGCCGATGTTCTCGGTGCTCGCATTCACGCTCATCGCGATCTCCGCGATCGCCTCCACTGCCTCCGGCGCGAACCGGAGGATGACCTGCTCCGTCTTCAGGAGCTCCACGTACTGCGTGATCAGCGCATTCCGCGGTTCGGTAAGAATGCGGACGAAATCGTCGCGCGTCAAGGGGTCGAGCTCGACTCGGATCGGGAAGCGGCCCTGCAGCTCCGGGATCAGGTCCGACGGCTTGGCGACGTGGAAGGCGCCGGCCGCGATGAACAGGATGTGATCGGTGCGGACGACCCCGTACTTGGTCGTGACGGAGGACCCCTCGACGATGGGGAGGAGGTCACGCTGCACGCCTTCGCGGCTGACGTCGGGCCCATGACCCCCTTCCCGGCCCGCGACCTTGTCGAGCTCGTCCAGGAAGATGATGCCCGAGTTCTCGGCCCGGCGGATGGCCTGCGTCACCACCTCGTCCATGTCGATGAGCTTCTGCGCTTCTTCCTGGGCCAGGAGCCGCCGCGCCTCGGCCACCCGGACCTTGCGGTGCTTCGTCCGGGTCGGCATGAGGTTCGAGAGCATGTCCTTGAGGTGGATGCCCATCTCTTCCATCCCCTGGCCGGACAGCACCTCGATCATCGGCATCGCCTGGTGCTGCACCTCGAGCTCCACCAGCCGGTCGTCCAGTCGCCCGGCCCTGAGCTGCGCACGGAGCTTGTCCTTGGTCGTCTCCCGCGAAGCGTCCGGGGTGACCTCTTCGAGCGAGCTGCTGGAGAACGGTTCCTGCATGCTGCGCGGCAGCAGGAGGTCGAGCAGCCGCTCCTCGGCGAGCTGTTCGGCCCTTTCCTGGACGCGCGCCGTCATCTCCGCCTTCACCATGTTCACCGACAGCTCGGTCAGGTCTCGAATCATCGACTCGACGTCCCGACCGACGTAGCCCACCTCGGTGTACTTGGAGGCTTCGACTTTCAGGAACGGAGCTTGCGCCAGCTTCGCCAGTCGGCGGGCCACTTCGGTTTTCCCGACGCCGGTGGGGCCGATCATGATGATGTTCTTCGGTGCCACCTCGTCGCGGAGCTCGGGCGGGACGTTCTGCCGCCGCCAGCGGTTGCGGAGCGCGATGGCCACGGCGCGCTTGGCCCTCTCCTGGCCGACGATGTAGAGGTCCAGCTCGGCGACGATCTGCGCGGGCGTGAGGGTCAGTCCGTCGGTCACAGGACTTCCACCGTGACGTGGTCGTTGGTGTAGACGCAGATGGACGCCGCAACCCGCATCGCCTCGGTCGCGATGGCCTTGGCGTCCAGGTCGGAATGCGCGACCAGCGCCCTCGCGGCGGCCAGCGCGTACGCGCCGCCCGAGCCGATGCCGATCAGGCCGTCGTCGGGCTCGATGACGTCGCCCGTCCCGGAGATGATGAACGAGTGCTCATGATCGGCCACGGCCAGGAGCGCCTCGAGCCGTCGCAGCACGCGGTCGGTGCGCCAGTCCTTGGCGAGCTCGACCGCGGCGCGCGACAGGTTCCCACGGTGCTCCTCCAGCTTCGCCTCGAAGCGGGCGAAGAGGGTGAACGCGTCCGCGGCTGTTCCGGCGAACCCCGCCACCACACGGTCCTGGTAGAGCTTTCGCACCTTCCGAGCGCCGGCCTTGACGATGGTCGGGCCGATGGAGACCTGACCGTCTCCGGCGACTGCCACCTGGCTACGGTGACGGACCGCGACGACCGTCGTCGAGTGAATGGATTGTTGTCGCGGGGACCGTGAGGTCGGCTTCACCTGACGTGGCCTGATAGATGACTGTAGCGGGGTCCGCGAGGCCGCTATCACCGAGGGTGGCCTGACCACGGAGCGGCGTGGCTTCGCACGCCCGTTCTTGCCGTAGAGCTCATTTTTCCCGGGCGCGCGGGTGGGCGGAGTCGTAGGCGCGCATGAGCTGGTCGGCGCTCACGTGCGTGTAGCGTTGCGTCGTCGACAACCGGCTGTGGCCGAGGAGCTCCTGGATCATCCGGAGATCGGCGCCCGCATCCAGCAGATGGGTCGCGAACGTGTGGCGGAGCGTGTGCGGGCTCACCCGCCGCGTGATCCCGCAGGCCGCTGCGCTCCGCCGCACGATCGAGTGAATCGAGCGGACCGTGAGCCTTCCGCCGCGCCGGTTGGCGAAGAGCGGCCCGCGGAGAGCGCCACGGCACGCCAGGTGGGCGTCGAGCGCGCCCGCCGCCCGGCTCCCGTAGGGGACGATCCGTTCCTTGCCCCCCTTGCCGAGAACCCGCACCGTCCGCTCGGCGCAGTCGAGGTCGTCGAGGTCGAGGCCCGCCAGCTCCGAGACGCGGAGGCCGGTGGCGTACAGGAGCTCCAGCACCAAGCTGTCGCGCGCGCGCGGGGGATGGCCGGGTGGCGTCGCGTCCATCAGGACCATCGCCTCGTCGATCGGCAGGAAGGAGACGAGCTTCCTCGGCAGTCGCGGGCCCCGAACCTCGCGCGCGACGTTCCGCTCGAGCACGCCACGCCGCACCAGGAACCGGAACCAGCTCCGAAGGGCCGCGAGCTTGCGTGCGATCGTCACCGCGTCGAGCCCCCGGCCGTGCAGGTGCGCGAGGTAGGCGCGCACGGCCCGCGCGTCGACGCCGCGCAGCCACCCCCCGGCATCGCCGCGCCCGGCGTGCTGCGCGAACTCGAGGAGATCGCTCCGGTAGCTTCGCAGCGTGTGCGGGGACGCGGCCCGTTCCGAGGAGAGGTGGCGGAGAAACGCAGCCAGCGGATCCTTCATGTCACCGGGAGTTCGACCTCCCGTTCGAAGTCGCACCCGTCGCGAGCGCAGCTGCGGACGACGCGGTTCTTCAGGGCGCGCTCGGTGACGAACGGAGTCCCGCACTTCGGGCACGGCTCAGGCACGGGTCGCCGCCAGACCACGAACTTGCAGTTCGGATACGCCGAGCAACCGAAAAAGGTGCGCCCGCGGCGCGAGCGACGCTCCACGAGCTGCCCCGCGCAGCCCGGCTCGGGACACGCGATCCCGAGGGTCACTGGCTTCGTCGTCTTGCACTCCGGGTAGCCGGAGCAGGCGATGAACTTGCCGAAGCGTCCGTGCTTGATCACCATGGGCCGGGCGCACGCGGGGCAGTTCTCGTTGGCCGGCTCGTCCTCGGCGCGACCCGTCCCGTCGAGGTTGCGGGTGTATCGGCAGTCGGGGTACGCGGAGCACGCCAGGAACTTCCCGAAGCGGCCGCGCTTGTCCAGGAGCTCGCTGCCGCACTCGGGGCACAGCTCGCCGGTGGGCTCGCCTACCTTCTCGCTCCGCATCTCGCGCTTGGCGCGCGCGAGGGCTCGCTTGAAGGGCTCGTAGAACTCCCTCACCGTGTCGACCCACTTGCGCTCGCCCTCCTCGATCTTGTCGAGGTTGTCTTCCATCTGGGCGGTGAACTCGACGTTCATGATGTCCTGGAAGTACGGGATGAGCTTGTCGGTGACCGCCATGCCCAGCTCGGTCGGCGACAGCGTACGCCGCTCGCGATGCACGTAGCCCCGATCGTTGATGATCGTGCCCAGGATCGACGCGTACGTCGATGGTCGGCCGATCCCGAGTTCCTCGAGCGCCTTGATCAGCGAGGCTTCCGTGAAGCGCGGAGGTGGCTGGGTGAAGTGTTGTTTCGGGTCGAGGGCGAGCAGCGTCAGCACTTCGCCTTCCTCCAGCGGGGGCATCGCGCCCTCCGGGTCCGGCTCGGGCTGGACGTTCTCCTCCTCGCGACTCTCCTCGTAGACGGCGGTGAAGCCCTTGAACCTGAGCGTCGCGCCCTGGGCCCGGAAGAGGCACCGCCCGGCCTCGATGTCGGCGCTCACGGTGTCGTAGACCGCCGGCATCATCTGGCTCGCCAGGAACCGTTCCCACACGAGCCGGTAGAGTGCCTGCTGGTCCTTGGTGAGGAAGCGCGCCACGCTTTTGGGCTCGTTCCGCAGCTCGGAAGGGCGGATCGCCTCGTGCGCCTCCTGGGCGCTCCCGCGCGAGCGATACGTCGGCGGCGCTTCGGGCACGTACTCTATGCCGATGCGCGCGATGACCCAGCCGCGGGCCGCGGCCTGCGCCTCGCGCGCCACCCGGACCGAGTCGGTCCGCATGTAGGTAATGAGGCCCTCCGCGCCTTCCGACCCCAGATCGATCCCCTCGTAGAGCTGCTGCGCGATCGTCATCGTCTTGCGCGCCGTGAAGCCGAGCTTCTTGCCCGCTTCCTGCTGCAGCGTGGAGGTGATGAACGGGGGCGCGGGGTTGCGGCGGCGCTCGCCCCGGGTGACGGACTTGACAACGAAGCGCGCGCCGTCGAGCGACGCCATGAGCGCGCGCGTCGTCTCCTCGTTGGTGAGCGACGCCTTCTCGCCTTCGATCTCCTTCAGCGTCGCCACGAACTCCGGCGGCCGCGCGGCGTTGAGTCGCGCGTGGAGCGACCAGTACTCGACGGGGACGAACGCCTGGATCTCGCGCTCCCGGTCGACGATCAGCCGCACCGCCACCGACTGCACGCGGCCGG